>JBEKTV010000025.1:0-9040 GCA_049515675.1 Gammaproteobacteria bacterium
AAAGCCGCTTTTACCTTTGAAAGGCGCAGCAATCGTGTACATTGGCGACGACTTCGTATTGATAAACAACAGATGACAGCAATGGAAAATGATCCAGCTGTAAAACAATTTCTCTGCGGCAAAATTCTCGAAGTATTTCGATCCGGAAGCCAAATTCACCAAAACAATGCTTTTTTATTACATTTAGGTATGCCGCTTGTGAAACTAGATGGTTTTTATCGTGGCCCATTTTCTGAAGAAGATGTATTAATTATCACTAAAAATCTCCCAGAAATTGAAGCGCGAGAACTTCAAACGCTATTATTTAGCAAATCCTATGGTAAGGATGCATTGCATGGCTGGAAGAAATATTTGTATATCAGAGGATTTTTGTAATCATGAAAGCGACTCCATTAGCTATTCCAGCAGTGATATTAATAGAGCCACAAGTCTTTACAGATGAAAGGGGATTTTTCTTTGAAAGTTATAACGAAACAAAATTTTCACAAGCCGTAGGCAAAACGATAGGTTTTGTACAAGACAATCACTCAAAATCTATAAAAGGCGTGTTACGCGGCCTACATTATCAATTAGCACCCATGGCCCAAGGAAAATTAGTGCGCGTGATTCAAGGTGAAATTTTTGATGTTGCTGTTGATATTCGCAAAAATTCTCAAACTTACGGCAAATACGTATCCGCAATTTTATCTGAAGAAAATAAGCATCAATTATGGATCCCAGAAGGTTTTGCCCATGGATTTTTAACTTTGTCCGATACAGCAGAAGTACTTTATAAAACCACTGCTTTTTATAGTAAAGACAATGATAGAAGTATTCGTTGGAATGATGAAATTCTAGCAATTGATTGGCCTCAGATAAAAGACATCTTATTATCAGATAAAGATGCAAACGCCTCATTTTTTAACGAGATAAGATGAAAATAATCATTATAAGTACGGTATAAGACATTTTAAAATCCACATGGAGTTATATTAGACATGTTAACAATTGCACGGATCAAGACGGTATATCAGCACTATCAAAATCATGGTTTTAAATCCACTGTGAACTTTGTTTTGGCAAGACTTAAAAATAAAGTAGTAGTAACTACGCAAGAAGCACCTCCTGTCACCCAGCCTTATAGTTCGACAGTAAAACAAATGTTGAATGCTCGGTTTGGAAGTTGTAATCCATTGCGAGTCTATTTAATTCCTAGAAATGGAGCTAAACGACTCACTATGGTGACAGATAGTGTAAATGTAGGTTTTTATGGTGGTGTAGGAACCGCAATTATTTTTGCAGCTTTGCTTGCAGAAGCAAGACAATCTCGTTTACGAATTCTAACAAGGGCTGATGCGCCAAGACCAGAAAATGTGGCGCATATTCTAGCTGCTTATAATATTAAACTTTCTTATGAAATAGAATTTGTATTTGCTGACCCAGGAAAAGAAATTGATATTTTTGATGATGAGATATTTATCCCAACCATTTGGTGGACGACGGCGGCTACTATGGCCAGCATTAGGCATGATTTAATTATTTGGCTATTGCAAGATGATGAGCGAATGTTCTATCCAAATGGGGATGATTATTTGCGATGTGAGCAAATAATTCAGAGTAAAACCATACGTTTTGTTGTGAATACAAAATTGTTATTTGATCATTTAATCCATCAGTTTCCACAAATTGAAAAAAATGGACTGTATTTTGAGCCTGCATTTCCTCCGGAAATATTTCATCAGCGTCCCAAAAACCCTGGTGATAAATTAACGCTTATGTTTTATGCACGACCTAATAATGTACGTAACCTTTTTTATTATGGTCTTGAGCTGATTGAAGAAGCCATTACACGAGGCATTATTGATTTATCACTATGGGATATCATCTTGGTGGGTAAGGATATTCCAGAGTTTACTTTTTCAGAGCAATATGTCCCCAAGAAATATGAAAATCTTCAATGGAAAGAATATGCAAAAATAATCGGTCAAGTTGATTTAGGTTTATGTTTGATGCATACACCACATCCTAGTTATCCACCGCTTGATTTAGCGGCAAGTGGTGCGGTTGTCGTGACTAATGGTTATGGCAATAAAAAGAATTTGGAATTTTATTCTAAAAATATTATTTGTAGTGATCTAGATAAAGAATCAATGCTAAATGCCTTCGCAGAAGGAGTTGCATTGGCTACAAACTTTACTGTTCGTAAGAAAAATTTCCAAGCCAATACCTTGGAAATGGATTGGCGTCATAGTTTATCAAGCATCATTAAAGAATACGAAAGGACCTTATAATGTTTTTTCTTAATACAATTCCTGTGGTTTGTTATTCTGATCCATGGAACATTAGTTTACAGCAACGATTAAAAATGTTAGCAACTGGCAAAAAGAAAGTTGCATATTTTTATGAGCAGGCAGATTATGGTACTTTCCGATATCGTGCTTATAATATGGCACAGGTATTAAATGCCTCAGGTGAGGATATCGGAATATCTGCGTCTTATTTCTTTTTAAGTGACTTAGCGTATTTAAATGAAATTGCAGATCTAGCTGATGTTTTAGTGATTTGTAGAAGCAGGTATGATAATAGGATTAATCATCTGATAACCGCTTTTAAAAAACGAAGAAAAAAAATATTGTTTGATGTAGATGATTTAATATTTAATGTTGATTGGTTGCAGCTGATCCTGACAACAATAGATCAACCATTAAATGAAGATGTTTTTAACTTTTGGTTTGCTTATTGCGCACGCGTAGGTGCGACACTAAAGCAATGCAATGGTGCAATCACAACTAATTCATTTCTCGCTGAACAGATCCAAGACTTTGCTAATCTTCCAACCGCCATTGTTCCAAATTTTCTTAACCAAGAACAATTAGATATTTCAACGCAAATATTTGCAGCTAAAAAAAATCTAAGCCCTGCACAAGATGGCTTTATTCATATTGGCTATTTTAGTGGTACATCCTCTCATAATAAAGACTTTGCATTGGTTGTTCCCGCGTTTGAAATGTTGTTGGAAGAAATCCCCAATCTTTGTGTAGTCATAGCAGGCTATATTCAGGCAGACAGTCTGGTCGCGCGATTTGGAGATCGAGTAAAATATTTGCCATTTACGGATTTTATTAATTTGCAACGATTAATTGGCAGTGTTGAATTTAACATTGCCCCTTTACAATATAATGTATTTACCAATTGTAAATCCGAGTTAAAATATTTTGAAGCCGCGATTGTAGGCACGCCCACCATTGCATCCCCCACTTTTACTTTTTCACAAGCAATTCGCCATCAAGATAATGGATACATAGCGCAAGCACATCAATGGTATAGCACTATCAAGCAAGCAGTTAATGACATTGATGATTATCAAAAAATGGCTGATCGTAGTCATGCACATGCGCAAGACTATTATGCATGGTACAATCAGAAACAAGTTATTATTAAGGCATTAATGTAAAAACAACCTAGCTCAGAATGGGAGCATTTTTTTCAAATTAACTCGCCTTAAAAGATGGCGTAAGCTGCGCAGTGGTGCAGTAATACGCCAGCTATTGGATGCATATAGATTAGCTATATCATGATTTAAACGGGCAATAGTTGCTTCATGACTTTGTAGCAATGAAAATTGATGAGAAAGTTGCTGCTCTTTGTCTTGTAGCAATAGGGTGAAATTGTCAAGCTGTTGTTTATTATTTTGTACCTGTTGGTCGAAATCACTTAACTGTTGCTCTTTGTTTTGTACTAATAAGGAGAAATCGTTTAGTTGCTGTTCCTTGTTTTGAACTAATAAAGCGTAATCATTTAGTCGTTGCTCTTTATCATATAATGATATGGTTAATGAAGAAATGAAATTATCTTTTTCGTGTAGATCCATATGCATGCTTTCAAAAAAACTATTGTCAATTGTCGGAAGTTCACCATTTGATGCAATGGCAATAAAATATAGAGGTCGGTTAACCCCCTGATTTTTTGAAACATTCTGGACATCTCCAGAATAAGTAATATATTCTTTGGCAATATCTTTTTGTAGTGTGGCAATATTAGAGCCATATATTACGCGTTGCCCCAGTAAAAAGTGACGAGCAAAATAAGTGTTTAACAGGGTTTCAAGCTCATCTTTATAGAGCTCTTTAATATGAAAAGGGTTATTATGCTTAGGTATATCGGTATGTTCATGTTTATCGGGACTGGAAATGATCAGTAAACCATCTGGTCGTAGCACTCTTTGGATTTCAGTCATCATTTTTTCATGTTCATCATGATGTTCAATAGTTTCAAAACTAACGACAACATCGATACTATGATCAGGCAAAGGAATATTAGAACAAGACCCTACTTTAAATTCAAGATTAGGTTTTTTATATTTATTTTTTGCAAAATCAATGACCGGAGAAGAAATGTCGACGCCAAAAACCTGTTCGGCTGTTTCAGCAAGGAAATTTGCGCCATATCCTTCTCCACAAGCAATGTCTAAAATATGCTTGTTTTGTACAAACTCTCGCGCGATAATATACCGATGTATATGTTCAAGTGCTATGGGTCCACTGATGCTCGGGAGAAATCTTTCACCGGTCCATTCTAATGTCATAAAACACCTTTAGATTAGGCTATTTAAAATTAATGAATAATCATTATACCAGGTTGGATCAAAAAAGGAGTCTGTAATGCCAAAAAGCTACAATCAGGATGGACTTACGTCTATACACAATCATGATTTTATGAAAGATCCTGAATTTTTATCAGCCTATGCACGTGGCGTGCAAGCTGCAGGTAAGGATTATCAATGGCATTGGCGCGTGCATTTAGGCTTATGGGCGGCCTCAATTGGTGCAAAGCTCCAAGGTGATTTTGTAGAATGCGGTGTCAATTTTGGATTTTTAAGTAGTAGCATTATGCATTATTTGCAATGGGATAAGCTTGGTAAAACATTTTATTTGCTAGATACTTTTTCAGGTTTAGATTCTCGTTATGTTTTACCACAAGAAGTGGATGAAGGAATATTAGAGAAAAATAAAAAATTATTTGAAATAGGATTTTATACTGAAGTTATTCATTCGGTGATCCAAAATTTTTCGGAATGGAAAAATATATCGATTATATCAGGGTCTATTCCTGTTACTTTGTTACAAGTAAAAACCAATTCCATTGCATTTTTACATATCGATATGAATTGTGCACCCCCGGAAATAGCAGCTTTAGAATATTTTTGGGAAAAATTAGTGCAAGGGGCACCCGTTTTGCTGGATGATTATGCTTATCATGATTATCATCATCAAAAATATGCGATGGATAAATTGGCAAAACGTTTAGGTGTGTGTATTGCTTCTTTACCTACTGGACAAGGATTAATTATAAAACCATGAACCTTAAAATAACTGAATTTTCTTGTGCTATTTGTGGCGGAAATCAATTTGAAGATCATATTGCCTTATGGCCAGAACTGATTGCTGCTTGGGAAATTTCTGAGCAAGAAACGGCTTATATTAATCAACAACAAGGTACAAACTGTTGCCAATGTGGCGGCAATATTCGCTCAGGTGCCCTGGCGAAAGCTATTTGTTTAACCTTAGAACATCCTGGCACGCTAGATCAATTAATTGCTACACAAAATAATATTTCTATGCTTGAAATCAATGAAGCTGGTACTTTACATTCGCGATTATCACAACTGCCTCGGCATATATTGGGTGCCTATCCAGAGTGTGATTTGATGGCGCTGCCATTTGAGGATCAAAGTATTGAAATGGTTGTACATTCAGATACTTTGGAACATGTACCTGATCCACGGCGTGCTTTAGCAGAAATTAAAAGAGTTTTAGTGCCTGGGGGGGTAACGATATTTACTGTACCCATTATTATTGGGCGATTAACACGCTTTAGAGAAGGCTTACCTTTAAGTTTTCATGGTTCTCCAGAAACGCAATCTTTAGATTTTCAAGTGGTGACAGAATTTGGCGCTGACACTTGGTGTATGTTATTGGAAGCTGGGTATAGTCAGTGTAATATGGTGCCATACCACTATCCTGCCGGGATAGCGATTATTGCTAAAAACCCCCATTTATGAAACAATGCATCATCATTTTCGTTTAGACTTATTGAGGTTATTCCGTGAGTCAACCACCTTTAGTTATTGATTTAGATGGAACTTTACTGAAATCCGACCTCCTTGTTGAATCTGGGCTCGCCTTTGTACGTGAAAAACCTAGGCATATTTTTGCCCCCTTCTATTGGCTAATGTCCGGTAAAGCCCATCTGAAAGCGAAATTAGCTGAAGCTACAGACCTAGATGTGAGCAATTTACCCTATAATGACCAAGTAATTGCTTTGATAAAAGAGCAGCGTAATTTAGGTCGTAGGATTGTATTAGCAACTGCGAGTCACAAAATTTATGCAGACAAAATTGCTCAACATTTACAATTGTTTGATAGGGTTTTAGCGACTGAAAATAAAACAAATTTATCCGCACATCAAAAGCGTGATGCATTAATCGCTGAATATGGGATTAATGGATTTGATTATGTCGGCAATTCAAAAGATGATCTCCCTATTTGGCAAGCTGCACGCAAAGCTTATTTAGTTGAGCCTGAATATGGCGTAGCCGCTAAAGCCAGCGCTCATGGAAATGTTGCACAAGTGATCATGAGCCCAAAGTCTTCATTTAAATTATGGACTAAAGCATTACGCCTGCATCAATGGGGAAAAAATTTATTAATTTTTGTGCCGTTACTTGCCAGTCATCAATTGAATCATTTAGATTTATTTTACAATAGTGTACTGGGTTTTATATTTTTTGGGTTATGTGCATCCAGTGTTTATTTACTTAATGATTTACTCGATTTGCCTGATGACAGGCAACATGTCACTAAGCGATATCGGCCATTTGCTGCAGGATTATTATCAATAAAATTAGGCTTATTCATTTGCCCCTTATTATTATTGCTGGCTTTTGCTGGATCTTTATGGTTGTTACCGTTTTTATTTACAGCAACTTTGGCGGTTTATTATATGTTAACCCTTGCGTATTCTATGGTGTTTAAGCGTCGGATGGTGATTGATGTGATTACGCTGGCGGCTTTGTATACTTTGCGTATTATTGCGGGCGCATTTGTTATTTTTGTGTGGCCAACGTTTTGGATGTTAGCTTTTTCAATGTTTATATTTTTAAGTTTGGCTTTGATAAAACGTTATGCTGAATTGTTAGAGGCTAAAAAAGAAGGGAAAACTAAAAAAACACCGGGGCGTGGATATTTTCCAAGTGACTTAGAAATGCTCGCATCACTGGGCGCATCTTCTGGATATTTATCAGTATTAGTATTGGCGCTTTATATTCAAGATCAAACCACTATTACTATGTATCATTATCCGCAGTTAATTTGGCTTGCATGCCCGTTGTTATTGTTTTGGATTAGTCGTATGTGGTTACTGACCCATCGTGGTTCTATGCATGATGACCCCGTTGTATTTGCATTTAAAGATAGAATAAGCCTTATTATTGCAGGTTTATTTGGCGCAATATTTTGGCTGGCCCAATGAGTAAAACTAAATTAATGTCTTGGGGACGGTACCCTCAATATCCACAAAGCTCACAATCTGTTGCTTGGCTCAGTGATTTATCACCCGCAATTAATCAATTAACACAAACCCAAGGTTCAACATTGGCTTTTGGTAATGGTCGCAGTTATGGTGATAGTTGTTTAGCCGCATCAGATCATGTGTTACATACTACATTTTTAAATCGTTTTATTTCTGCAGATTGGCAAACAGGTATTATTCGCGCAGAATCAGGAATAACTTTGCAGGAAATATTGCAAGTAGCGATTCCAAATGGGTGGTTTTTACCCGTGACTCCTGGAACACTATTTGTCACCTTGGGCGGTGCGCTCGCTAACGATGTTCATGGAAAAAATCATCATAAACGCGGGACTTTTGGTTGTCATGTGAGAAAATTTAATTTGGTACGCAGTGACCAAGCTGAAATAATATGCTCGCCAAATGAAAATCCAGAACTATTTGCCGCAACCATAGGCGGCTTAGGTTTAACCGGTATCATCGCCTGGGTAGAATTACAATTAATGCCTATTCAATCAAGCGAGATGGATGCGGTTAATATTAGATTTAATTCACTCAGTGATTTTTTTGCTTTATCTCAAGAATTGGATGAGCAATATGAATATACCGTCGCATGGATAGATTGCTTGGCCAAAGAATCAAATCTAGGGCGCGGCGTATTTAGCGCGGCTAATCATGCTAAATCCGGAACGCTAGATTTTACTGCGCCTAAAAAAATAACGGTGCCTGTAGCGCCACCTATTTCAATATTAAACAAATACACTTTAAAAATATTTAATCATCTTTATTATCATCTTCACAAAATAGGTCAGCAGAAAAAAACCTTAAATTATGATGGATTTTTTTATCCCTTAGATGGCATTCTACAATGGAATTTATTATACGGCCGCAAAGGCTTTCAACAATATCAATGTGTGATTCCTAAAGTGTGCGCAGAATCCGTGATGCGTGAATTATTAAATGTCATCGCTAAAAGTGGTTGTGGATCGTTTTTAGCGGTCATGAAACAATGCGGGGCACAGCCGTCCCCTGGGTTATTATCATTTCCTATGCAAGGAGTATCGCTTGCCTTAGATTTTCCACAGACAAGCTCGCTTGAAAAATTATTTTCACAATTAGATAAAATCACATGTGAATCTGGCGGTCGATTATATCCTGCAAAAGATGCGCATATGAAGGGAGAAGATTTTCGTCAATTTTATCCCCATTGGGTACAGGTGGAAAAACTACGAGACCCGGCATTATATTCACGTTTTTGGCAAAGGGTAGTTGAGCAATGAAAAAAATAATTAATCATCAAACAACGATCTATTTTCTTACAATGTTGGTGGTATTTATCTGTATATTTTTGCGTTTTTCTACAGAATATTCAGTCAGTGATTATTTATGGGCGGAGGATGGTCAAGTCTTCTTAACTCAGGCCTTACAAATGGGCCTAAATTCTCTATGGGAGCCTTATGCGGGATATTTACACCTTTATCCGAGATTATTTGCA
>JBEKTV010000026.1:0-8838 GCA_049515675.1 Gammaproteobacteria bacterium
CCAGAAAGTTTTTAATAGTCTTTTATGTTGTTCAAATTCGGCAGGCTTATCCCATAATGTGTTGAGATACTGGCTGTATTGATGAGCTTTTCCTTTTAGAGTATTGTCCTTGTTATGCACTAAATCTATTAATTCTTCTTCAGTATTCCAAACCATTACCCACCTCAGTATTCAATCATAAAATAGGTAAACTATACCATATAGTTATTTTTCAAAACAATGCTTATTACCTGAATTAAGAATTACTTAATATGTTAATGTTTTATTCAATGCATCATCATTAGCAGTTGGTTGTGTAGTTGTTGCTTGTATTTGATTTAATAGCTGGGTCTGCAGTGCTTGCGTGCTTGTCCCTTTTTGTACTTGTTTTAGATATACATCGTATAGCTCAATAAAAGTAATCAAATGTGGCTCATGGCTGTTAAATCTATTTGTTTGATCTTTTAAATCAATAAGCTTTGTAGACATACATGCTGTGACGAACCAAATAGCATTGCTGGTAAATGTAAATCCAGACACACCTGCTGGTGGCAAAGGCATGCTTTTATATATTTCTGGCCATTTTTGTTTATCCGACAAGTTTTCTTGTGTTAAAATTGCTGCAACAAGTGGGTGTATTTGTTGATTTCTGTTATAGATATAAGCAATCAAAGCGTTGCGATAACTTGCTATCACAAATCTTGCATGATTCCATAAAAAATTTGATCTGGGTGTTGCATGAATTGCAACGACTATACTTGACAGTGCAAGGCTTAATTCTTCTAACATGTTATCCGCTTGATTTCCAGCGTATGCAACAACTCTATTCATTATGGTATAAAAACCATTTGGGTTGTTCACTTTAGTACAATCAGTATTCTCAACTCTTTCCAACAACCATTGCATGTTAGTACTACAAACTAAATTGAGATCGGATAATATTTTCATTAACAATAGGGGCGCTATTTCTAAACTAAATATTTTCTCTTTAAATTCCATAAGGGCGATCAGTTTAATCGCATTACCTTTGCTCATGTTATTAAAGAGCTTAAGCACAGCTTCATAGATAATGCTTTTAACAATTTCACGATTTTGATCGTGGGTTAGCAATTGCTTAATTGTTATATTCGCTCTGAATGGCAATCTTGTAATGACTGCTTTTACAAATTGATCATCTACTTCATTAGAAGTATCAAAAATTTCAGTGATATCAACCTGAGGATTGCCACCTTTAATATTATTAGCAAATAAAAGTGCAACATTTTTACTTTGGGATGATAAATTCCATTCGGGATGCTCTATTTCTAAAAGAAAATCAGCATATATTTGATTACGCTGCTCTTTAGTTAATAATTCAAGGCCTGCTGATCTTATAATCGACTCGAATATTTTTTTAGATGATAATGCACTGGCCGTCAGCTGATTTTCATATTGTTTAATTTTTTTCATTAAATCATAGGTCTTACCCCATATGAACTGTAAATTTAAATGATCGCTTTTTTTAACATCACAGATTGCAAATTCATATCTGAATAATAATGAGATTAAAGGAAGTGAATTTTCCGAATCGCTCTTTGATAACGATTTTTGTGCATATCTTAGAATGCCTGTCACTACTTTGCGATTAGCAGGATGCTTGAGTAATTGAAATGCTGACATAATGGCATCGGGCACTAGTGCAGATGTGATCTCAGTTTCAATGATTTGAATATGTTGATCAGGGGTTGCGGCAAGTAATGTTGTCGCAAGCTGCTCACCTAGTGTTTTATAATAGTCTGTTAATGATGCAAAGCCTAGCTCATTACCTAATAAAGCGGCTTGAGCATAAAAATGTAAGGCGTATTGAATAGAGACCATCACACCTAAACCCTGTTCATAACATACCGCTAAGTTATGAAATCCATCGCTATCCCCTTTTTGCATGGCTTCATAAAAATATTGGGCAGCTTCTACATATTTTTCATTTATGAAAGCAATTATCCCTAATGAATTTTTAGCGGAAACGTTGCCTTGCTCAGCGGCAATTAAATAAAGCGCCTTGGCTTCACTGTATTTTTTGCTATCAAACAATGCATCTGCTTGCGCCTGCGGACTTTTAGCGACTGGGGCTGATTTTTTGGTTTTTGGCATATCTAACTGCTCCTATATATAGCCAACCCCTACTCTACCATAAAATCTTATTTTTGCTATTATCTAATATATGTTATTTCTTAACCAAGGAGGGCTTATGAATACTACCATGCAAAATGCCATTTTATTACTGGCAAGAATTTTATTCTCTGGCATTTTTATTTTCTCAGGGTTTGGCAAACTGATGGATTTTCAACCCGCATTAGATTATATGGTAAGTGCTGGCTTAACATGGCACCCTGCTTTTGTACAAGTTGTTGCGATTATCTTTGAACTTGGTGGTGGTTTACTGGTTTTATTCGGCTGGCACACACGCGTAGGTGCGACTGCTTTATTTATCTTTACCCTATTGACCTGTTTTTTAATTCATCATTTTTGGTCTTACCCTATGGAAGTCGCGCAAATGCAAATGATTCAATTTATGAAAAATATCACAATCATGGGTGGCGCCTTATATATCATCGTATTTGGACCTGGCGATTATAGCATGGATAAAAAATGAAAATGATACACAAATTTATTGCAGTTATTTTTATAATGACTTTAGGGATAAATCCTGTGCTTGCCTGTACTAGTTTTCGGCTGATTGCTGATGATAATACCGTAATGGTGACGCGCAGTATGGAGTTTGCTGAACCTATGAATTCAAATATTATTGCTACCAGCCGTGGTCAGGACTTTCATATCAGCGCACCAAATGGCCAGGCAGGACTTTCATGGAAGGCCAAATATAATTATATTTTCCTAGATGGGCTTGGCTTAGGCGTGCCTATTGATGGAATGAATGAGGCAGGATTATCTTTTGAAGCTTTATTATTCCCTGAAGAAGCGCAATATCAAACTGTGCCTACCGGTGAAGAAAAACAAGCTTTATCCTATCTACAATTTGGTGATTGGGTGTTAGGGAATTTTAAAACTGTAGATGAAGTACGCGCTGCACTTGCGTCGGTTTATGTATTTTCACAACCATTGCCTGAATTGCAAAATACGATATTTCCTGTGCATTATTCTGTTTTTGACCAAACAGGTAAAGGTATTGTGGTGGAATATGTGAATGGCCAGCTTAATATTCATGAGCATATGGGTGTGATGACTAATTCGCCCACCTATGATTGGCATGTCACTAATTTACGCAATTATTTGCAGCTCTCGCCTACTAATCCTAAGCCTGTGATTGCAAATGGTATTACTTATACGGCTACCGGCCAGGGCTCTGGAATGATAGGATTGCCGGGTGATATTAGTCCGCCTTCACGGTTTGTTAAAATGGCTGTATTGTTAAATACAGTGATTAAACCTAAAGATGCGATGGAAGCTTTGAATTTAAGTCAGCATATGATTAATACGGTGGATATTCCCAAAGGGTTTGTACGCGTTGCGGGTGATAATAATACTGCGACTTTAGAATCTACGCAGTGGGTGGTGTTTAAGGATTTAACCAATAAAAAACTTTATTATCGTACTTATGATGACTTGACCATTCAAGAAGTTAACATGAAAACAATTGATTTCAAAAAATCATTTAAAGTGCAGTCTTTAAACTAAGTTTTTTACCCAGGGTTACGGCATGAATGTCTTTGCAGAATATATTACTATTTTATCAAGGCTAACATTTTTTTATGAATTTCATCTGCTTCACCAACGCCAGAAATTGAATGAAACTCTGGTGCTTCATCGCCTGACATGTTTTGATAAAAACTCACCAAGGCTTCGGTTTGCTCACGATAGACTTGCAAACGTTTGCGTATTGTTGCTTCTGTATCATCATCACGTTGAATTAAATCTTCGCCTGTTTCATCATCTTTTCCATGATGTAGAGGTGGATTAAAATGAGTATGATAAATGCGTCCAGAAGGTAAATGAATGCGACGACCACTTAAGCGATGAATAATTTCATCATCGCTCACTTGAATTTCAATGACTTCATCAATGTGCACGTGATGTTGTTGCAGCGCTTGCGCTTGTGCAATCGTTCTTGGAAAACCATCAAAAATAAAACCATTTTGACAATCTTGTTGATGAATCCTGTCAACCGCAAGGCCAATAATCACTTCATCTGGTACTAAGTGGCCGGCATCCATAAAGGTTTTGGCCTTTAAACCTAATGGTGTTTTATCCTGCACAGCAGCGCGCAGCATATCGCCGGTTGCAATTTTAGGAATATTGAGCGCATGTGCTAATAAGCTTGCTTGCGTGCCTTTGCCCACACCTGGGGCGCCTAATAAAATAATACGCATGGTTTAACTCCTATTTTTTGCGTTTTGATAACGACTTGCGTTAATCACATTGGGAATACTGTTCATTCTATCTAATAAACGACTTAAAGTGGAAATATCGCTTATTTGTAATATCATATCTAATCGTATTGTGTGTTGTAGCGCTTGCGCATGCGTTTGTAAAGCGCTAAGGGTAATTTTTTCAGTGGATAACATATTGGTAATATCACGCAGTAAATTCGGTCTATCAATTGCATCTACATGAATCTCAACGCCATAAGTACGGGTAGAATGTGATTGCTCCCAATCCACTTGCACTAAACGCTCTTTATGATGTTCTTCATAATCATAAATATTACTACAATCTTTACGATGAATAGTAACACCACGTCCTATCGTCACATAGCCAATAATCGGATCCCCCGGTACGGGATGACAACATTTGGCCAGTTGTGTGAGCAGATTGCCCACGCCACTAATGGTAATATTTGCAGTATTGGATTTAATTACGGAAAGTTTTGGCGCACGACTTGGCGTTAAAGATTGTAAAGAAATACCCGCCGCATTCAATAATTGCGCAAAACTTAAATCGCCGCGACCAATAGCTGCTAAAATTTCATCACCAGTTTTGAAATTAAATTTTTCTGCAAGTTGATCATAATTAAATGGTTTGAGCATCAGACGCTCGGATTCTTTTTCAACCAATGCTTTACCGGTCGCAATATTATGTTCACGGTTTTGCTGTCTAAACCAGGCTTGGATTTTTTGCCGGGTTCTTGATGATACCGCATAACCTAATTCTGGATTTAACCAATCACGGCTAGGTTTATTTTCTTTTGCGGTTAATATTTCAACTTGGTCGCCAGTTTTAAGTTTATAGGTCAGCGGTACCATATGCATATTTACTTTCGCACCGCGACACCTATGCCCTACCGATGTATGCACATGATAAGCAAAATCAAGTGGTGTTGCATTAACAGGTAAATCAACAATATCGCCTTTGGGTGTGAGCGCATAAATATGTTCATCGACAAATTGACTAGGTAAATCGGCTTCCTCTTGCCATTCTAATAATTCTCGCAACCAGGCTAATTTTTGTTCATAACCAGCATCATGTTTTACGCCTTCTTTGTAACGCCAATGAGAAGCGACGCCAAGTTCAGATTCTTCATGCATTTTATGGGTGCGGATTTGCACTTCTACCGCTTTTCCTTCTGGGCCAATGACTGCAGTGTGTAAGGAGCGATAACCATTTTCTTTTGGTCTTGCGATATAATCATCAAATTCACTAGAAATAGGCTGCCATAGGCGATGCACTGTGCCTAAAGCAGCATAACAATCTTTAATTTCCGGCACCATAATGCGTAGTGCGCGGACATCATAAATTTGATGATAATCTAAATGTTTCTTCTGCATTTTTCGCCAAATGCTATAAATATGCTTAACCCGGCCTTCCACTTGGGCATCAATACTATCGTCTTTTAAGGCTGCATCTAAGGTATTTAAAATATCTTCAATATAAGCTTCGCGTTGCAAACGTTTTTCATCTAACAAACGGGCAATATTTTTATAGGCATCGGGTTGTAAATAACGAAAGGCTAAATCTTCTAATTCCCATTTAATTTGCCCAACACCTAAGCGATTAGCCAGTGGCGCATAAATATTCATGGTTTGTGTAGCTGTAGCGATTTGAGTTTCTGGGTCTTTATCTTTTAATGTACGCATCATATAAACACGTTCTGCTAATTTGATAATTACCACCCGAACGTCTTCAACCATAGCCAGCAACATACGGCGTAAATTATCTAATTGCAGACCGTCTTGATGTTGTAAACTGCTGATCGCTTGTATGGCATCCATTTGTTGCACGCCATAAATTAATTTAGCCATTTGCGGTGAAAAATCAGCAGCGATTTGTTCTTGATTTATTTTTAAGGCATTGACTACTGGGAGAATAATTGCAGCGGCTAATGAGTGCGCATCCATATTCAAATCATGTAATATATCCGCCATGATTTTACCTTGAGTGAGCACTGCTTCTTGCGCATTATGTTCCTGCGCCCAGGTCAATGCCTTTTGCACTGATGGCTCATCTAGCCATACATAATGATTGTCTTTTTTACGTTGTACCATTTAACTATTTCCGCTTAACGAATACGGCCATTGATTCAGCGTGCATAGTATGCGGGAACATATCTATCACACCTGCGGCTTGTAAGGTATAACCCTGTTCTAAAATTATTTTCGTATCTCGCGCAAGTGTTGCTAGGTGACACGAAATATACACGATTTTTTTTGCTTGAAAACGTTTGATTTGCTCGGCAATTTCGAGCGCACCTGCGCGTGGTGGGTCAAGTATCAATTTGTCATAAGTGCGTACCCAAGGTTGACAATCTATTAATTTTGTTAAGTCATATGCATAGGCTTCAATATTAGTTAAATTGTTTTGCTGCGCATTATCTAATAATTTTTTAACCATGACCTCACTGCCTTCAACGCCGACTACATGCCCAGCGCGTTTTGCAATAGGAATAGTAAAATTGCCAAGGCCTGAGAATAAATCTAAAACATGATCATTTGCATTTAAATCAAGTTCCGCAATTGCAGCTGCAACCATTTGATGATTAATAGCAGCATTGACTTGAATAAAATCAAGTGGATTAAAATGCAAAACACTGTTATCGATTTCATAAGTTAAGTCTGATTGCTCGGGCCAAAGTAATTGCACGCTGTCAGGGCCTTTAGCTTGTAAATAAATATGAATATTGTGCTGCTTGCCATATTGTTGCAAAATATTAAGATCATTTTCAGTCAGCGGTTCTAAGTGCCGTACAATAATACTGGTGACATCATCACCACTTGCCAGCTCAATTTGCGCAATCGCGCGATAATTCGACAATTGCATGAGCGCATCACGAAGGGGTGCAAATGATTCGCCTATTTGTGGAATCAAAACCTTGCAAGTATCTAAATCTGCTAAATAGCGATTATTTTGCTCACGAAAACCAATCAATAATTTATTTTTTTTATCAACGTATTTAACACCAATTCTTGCTTTACGTCGATATCCGGCTGTTGGTCCTTGTATGGGTTTTAATATCTCTTTAGGTTCTACTTGGGCAATAAAACGTAATTGTTCAAGTAATACATTTTGTTTTAATGCAACTTGTGAACTACTTTGCATATGCTGTAGAGAACAACCCCCACAAGTTAAAAAGTGTGGGCAAATGGGTTCTACTCTTTCATCTGCAGGAGTTAATATTTCCACGGCCTGCGCTTCGTCGTATTTTTTATGGGTTTTAGTGATACGTACTATGACTTCTTCACCAGGTAGCGCATTGGTCACAAAAATAGTTTTACCATTATGTATGGCAATACCTTGGCCTTGATGATTAAGTGATTTTATCGTTAACTGCATCAAGCACCACTCCATGCTTGTAGAAATTCATCAAAATGTGGTTTTTGCTGAGCCACTAGCGTTTCGCGCAAAATATGTTGTGCCCTCTCATGTGCATCTGCTGATAATGTTCCGCGCATTAATTCAAATTGCAAATACACTAAATAAGTATTAATCACATCAGTCTCACAATAATTGCGGATTTTTTCAATGTCACCTGCTTGATAGGCTGGCCATACCATATTTCCTGACATGCCCATTTTGCCAGGAAAACCTAACATCACTGCAATATCAGTCAGCGGCGCATTGGCCCTTGCTTGATAGCCTGCCAAAACATCCATTAAATCTAAATGGCGATAATGATAGCGATTTAAATAGTTGTTCCACTTAAAACTGGTATCACTCTCACCGACTTCCCAATAACGTGGCGCACTAATACCGTGTAATAAAGCCCGATAATGTAAAACCGGTAAATCAAAGCCACTGCCATTCCAGGAGACTAATGTCGGTGTGTATTGGTCTAAACCGGTATAAAACCGACTAGTGATTTCTTTTTCATCCGCATCTATATCCCCTAAGGACCAAACTTTTATGCGCTTATCTGTGGCTAACACCACTGAAATTGCAACGATCTTCTGTAAATATAAAGGTAAAAAATCCCTGCCAGATTGCGCCCGCGCATTTGCAAACATCGCCTGCGCGACTTCATCATCTGTGCAATTTTCCAAGTGATGTAACTTACGACCTGTATCGGTATCAGGGATAGTTTCTATATCAAAAACAAAGAGATTGCTCACAGGGCACCTTTGGGTCAAAAAAAAAGATTATTGTAACAGAAGTCGCAGCCCTATGATTAGAAGTAATAAGTAAACCTTGACAAATCAGTCAAAAATCAACAGAATAGACGTTTTAATCAGGAAACCAAGGAGTTAAAGTGGCCAATTCAGCTCAAGCTAAGAAACGTGCGATACAGAATGAGAAAAGTCGTCTGCATAATGCAAGTCGTAGATCTATGTTGCGTACCTTAATTAAAAAGGTTAGAAAAGCCATAGAGCTTATGGATCAGGAAGCTGCTAATGCTGCGTTTCGTGTTGCTCAGCCTATTATTGACCGTTT
>JBEKTV010000027.1:0-8767 GCA_049515675.1 Gammaproteobacteria bacterium
ATAATTTGTGCTTGTACAGAAACATCGAGTGCGCTTGTAGGTTCGTCACAAATAATGATTTTAGGGTCAAGTGCAAGTGCACGAGCAATAGCAATACGCTGTCTTTGTCCGCCGGAAAATTGATGCGGATAATGCTCTATAACTGCTTGAGATAAGCCTACTTGTGTTAATAAAGATTGAATGCGCGCTTCGCATGCGGCGTAATTAGGATATATTTTTTGTGCCAATAAACCCTGCGCAATAATTTCGCCTACCCGCATGCGTGGGTCTAATGAACTATAAGGATCCTGAAAAATAATTTGTGCATTTTTTCGTAAGTCTTGGCCTAAATAAACAATTTTACCTGCAGTTGCTGGAATAAGTTTCAACAATGCTTTTCCTAAAGTGGTTTTACCGCTACCTGATTCCCCGACAATTGCTAATGTTTGTCCTGATTGTAGAGTCAAATCAACACCATCTACCGCTTTGACATAATCCACCGTACGTTTGAAAATCCCTTTTTGAATGGGGAAATACACTTTCACATCATTTGCAGTGAGTAAAGTTTCAGGTGTATGTATATTTTTTTTGATAGGAAGTAATGCATGTTGCAGAGGGGGTAGTTGTGTTAATGGATTTTCTTTGGTAAATAAATGACAGCGTACTTGTTGTGTTTGCGTAGGTAATAATTCAGGCGTCACCTGCTGACACAAATCCCAAGCATAATCACATCTAGCTGCAAAACGACAACCATTGGGTATATCAATTAAACTTGGTGCTTGTCCTTGTATCAGATCTAATTGTTGATGACGTTTTTCAATGGTTGGTAGGCAAGCAAATAATCGCTGACTATAAGGATGCTGCGCGCCTGCAAAATAAACATCGCGTTTAGCATATTCAATAATTTGTCCTGCGTACATTACCGCTATTGTATCTGCCATTTGTGCAACCACGCCTAAATCATGGGTAATTAATAAAATGGCCATAGCATACTGAGATTGCAGTTTTTTTAACAGCGTAAGTACTTGCGCTTGTACAGTGACATCTAAAGCCGTAGTCGGCTCATCTGCAATCAATAAATCAGGGCTTAAGGCGAGCGCAATTGCAATCATAATACGCTGCTTCATACCGCCTGATAATTGATGAGGAAAGTTTGTCATTATACGTTTTACATCAGGTATACCCACATCTGTGAGCAATTCTTGAATTCTCGCATTGCGCTCTTGCTTTGTTAACTGTGTATGTATGCGTAATACTTCATCAATTTGATCAAAAATGGTCATGACTGGATTAAGTGACGTCATTGGCTCTTGAAATATCATGCCGATTTTACGGCCACGAATTTTACGTAAAGCAACTTCAGATAATGTCAGCACATCTACATCACCTAAAATAATTTTACTGTCTTGACCGTAAATGGCTTTTTCAGGGAGTAATTGTGCTATTGAATGTGCTGTGATTGTTTTTCCAGACCCTGATTCACCCAGTAGCGCCAAGGTCTCCCCTTTTTTAATGGTGAAATTAAGATCATTTACTGCATGCACCAAGCCTTGCTGACTTGGCAAATAAGTATGTAAATGTTGAATGTTGAGTACATGATCGCTCATGTTATATTCCTTGTTGTAACTTTGGATCTAGTGCATCGCGCACAACATCTGCAAATAAATTTGCCGATAGCACTAATACAAACATAAATATAAATGCAGCTGAAAGCGACCACCACACGACAGGTTCTTGCGCAAGTTCAAGACGTGCACTATTAATCATATTCCCGAAACTATACATAGTGGGATCAACGCCCACGCCAATATACGATAACACCGCCTCAGCGAGCACGAGGCCACTGAAGTCTAATACAATGGTAATTAGAATAATATGCATTAAATTCGGTAAAATATGCTGCAAAATAATGGCGTAATGTTTAACCCCTAATGCGCGAGCGGCCATGACGTAATCAAGTTCGCGAATTTTTAGCGTTTCTGCGCGTATTAATCGACATAAACTCGTCCAGCTGGTAATGCCTAAAATAATGCATAATGCTAATAAGCGCACATCAGCGCGCTCTATATTGCTGCTAAACCATTCAGGATGGGTGCTCATAAATACTTCTAGCATAAGCACGCTGGCTACAATTAATAATACGCTCGGTATAGAACTTAAAGTAGTGTAAATATATTGAATCACATCATCAATATAACCACGGAAATAACCCGCCATAGTGCCCATCATTAAGGCAAAGGGTAGCATGACTATAGTTGTGAGTGTGCCTATCATAATACCTGTGCGTATACTTTTCATTGCTTGATAGAAAACATCTTGGCCAATTTTATCTGTGCCGAAAATATGATAATGGCGTGATAACACATACATAGAAATTAAAATAAAAATAAGTACGAAGACTGTGACCAATAATGTTGGATAGCAAATATCTGATTGCCAAATATTTTTCCTAACTAGCAAAAAAATGCTGGCAAAAAACAGCAAGAATATACCGAGCATCAATGGTAATTGTGAAAAAACCATGGTCAACACATCATGCCACTTTGCGCTAGAAAAAGGGGGTAAATAAGTCACTTCACGTGGAATATTTAATGGTGAGAGAATAACATCTAAAATGCTAAGCACTTCTATAGATTGAGCAAGTTGAAAATGTATGGAATCAAGTAGCGCGATTACAACATAAAATAATAAAATTAAGCTGGTAGACATCCCCACCCGTGTGGTCCAGACATAACGCCAGTTATTGTGCGGATTATTTTTTTGATAAATCCACAAGATACTTATGCCTATGAGCATGAGGTAAAAAATAATGTCTGTCCATAAAAAAATAATTTTCATCACAACCTTTGTTACGCGCTTTCAGCCTATTATCAACTCAATTTAACCTTACTCTTGGGTCCACTAAAGTATAGGAAATATCAGTTAAGATTAATCCTAATATATATAACACCGAGCCTAAAAATACCATTGACCTTACAATGGCAAAATCTTGTGAGCGTATCGCATCTATTGTATAACTGCCTAAACCTGGAATGGCGAAAAAGGATTCTAGAATTAAACTGCCTAAGAATAAGCTTGGGATCAACACTACCACACCCGTTAAAATAGGCAACATCGCATTTTTTAACACATGTTTAAATAATATTTTAATTTGCGATAAACCTTTTGCGCGTGCGGTGCGGACATAATCTTTATTGATTTCTTCAAGAAAAATACTTCTATACCAGCGCACGCCTGAACCTATTCCTGCAAAAACGCTGACCGTGACTGGCAATAATAAAAATGGAATAGCAGCAAGTCCTGGCGAATAACCTGAGATTGGCATCCAATGTAAGACTTTTGCAAGTAAATATTGCCCGCCAATAATATAAAACAAACTGGATATAGACATTAAACCAACGCAAATAGTAACACCAGTGATATCTAAATAAGTTGCTCTAAAAAATACCATAAATAATGCGAAAGAAATATTGATTATTAAACCAAAAAACAATGATGGCAGCGCAAGCGCAAGACTTGGCCACATTCTCTCTGAAATATCATAACTAATATCACGCCCGGAATCAGAGGTGCCAAAATTAAACGTAAATAATTTTTCACTTTGTTGGTAAAACAAAGTCTGGGTTATTTTTTCACCGCCCTGCGCCGCTTCATTATAAAATAAAGGTTTGTCATAGCCATTGGTCTTAATCCATCTGTCAATTGCTTCCTGGGTAACATAACGATCGCCAATATGTGCAACAGCCATATCTTGCGGTGAATTCACTACAAAAAATAAAAAGAATGTGATGAGATTAACACCGATTAAAATCGGTATCGCATAAAGAATTCGTCTGACAATATAAGCCCACATAAATTAAATCCTTTTACGTCTATCTTGATGTTCTTTGCGCCAATAGCTGATAAATACCGGCAGCCAAATAATCAACAACAATCCTATCACTGCAAAAATAGGCCAGATAATTGGTATATTCCATTGCTTTCTTAATTGCGCTCTTTGTATGGGATCAATTGACGCATATTTATAAGTATTATTGGCAACCTCACTTAATTTTACCGGTGCATTCCAAGCATGTGCAAGCACATAATATTCTGGATGAAAACCAAATACCCAAGGTGCATCTTTTCGAATAATTGTCAGCATTTGTTGAATGAGCGCTTCTTTTTCAGGCCCATTATCTAAATAACGTAATTTATCAAACAATTGATCATATGCAGGATTTTTATAGTTGGTGGAATTTACGCCCTCATTATTGACTTTACTGTTTGCGCCATAAAATAAAAATAAAAAGTTTTCAGGATCTGGATAATCAACACTCCATGCGAATGAAAAAAACTGAGCGTCTCCTATGCTCATTTTTTCTCGCCAGCGATTATAATCTGTGGAGCGAATATTGAGCTGAATATTAAGTTTATTAAATTGTTTTTGCACCCAAGCAAATTCAGATTTCTCGGCAGGATCGCCTGTTGAAATCACATCATAATTAATCACTAAGGCTTCACCTGTTTTCTCGTGTCTGCCATTAGGGTAACCTGCTTTTGCTAATAAAGATTTCGCAATAGCCATCGATAAACGTTGCGGTTTATTATTTTGCCATTGATAAACATAAGGGTTAATGCCAGACTCACCTTCTTGATAACCTTCAATACCAGGTGGAATTGGACCTTGGGCGGCAATACCCCTATCATTTAAAAAAATCGAAATATATTCTTCCATATCCATTGCAATAGAAATCGCCTGGCGTAAAGCTTGTTGTTTTTCATCATACCCACCGACAACAGGATCTAACATATTAAATCCCCAATACCACGTCATTTCTGCAGTATCGCTATAAATTTTCATGCCTTTTTGCGCAAGATTTTCTGATAAACTTGAACCATTTGGACTGACTGAAATAGCCTGGTGAAAATTATCAGACGTCAGAATCGACTTATCGAAATAACCTTGTAAAAATTTTATCCAACGTGGAATGGTTTCTTTTTCCAGGGTGAAAACCAGTTTATCAATAAATGGAATTTGCTCACCTGCGCGCGCAAGCAATCCTGCCTCTAAATCACCTGGGGAGCCGCTCTTTGGATAATATTGTGCACGAAAGTTTGGATTTTTTTCTAACACCATAAGACGATTGGGATTATTGACCGTGAGTAAATACGGGCCGGTACCGACAGGATACCAATCGAGTACAATGTTCTTTTTAATCAGTTCGGGGTTATCGTAAAATACTTCTGCTTCCCAAGGCATAGGCGCAAAAAAAGTCATTGCTAGCCAATAAATAAATTGCGGATATTTGCCATTGACTTTGATTTGATAAGTATATTTGTCTATTGCTTTTGCGCCTGCAAATTCAGCAGATTTGAAATCAAGTGCTGGATTATTTTCTAATTGCTTTGATAAATCCTCAAGGCCGACAATATGTTTATTCATTAAATCTAATATCGGTGAATTTAAATCAGGTCTTGCTAAGCGTTTTATTTGATAAACAAAATCTTCAGCAACCACCTCGCGTGTGCCGGTATTTTTAATATCGCTTAATTGATGCACATTGCGTAAAGCATTTGCTGATAAATCATTTTTTGCAAATGCAGGATGCGGTTGATATAACACACCAGGTGTAATGTTGATTTCATAAATGGTGTAGGCGATTTCATTCGCGTTTGCGCTATCAGGGAGTTTTTTGTCAGCCGCATTATAGTAACTCACTGTTGGCATTGTTGCGGCAATAGACGGCTCTAAAGTGTAGGGTCTTAATAGATAATTATATTGCAATGGCGATTCATAGATATGACCAATAAAACGTGATTCTGCGCCCGCATATGATTTGGCAGGGTCTAAATATTTAGGTCTTTCGCTGTAGTCGGTATAGTAAATATTCGCATCTGGCGGGTCATCTGGATAAGGATTATTCCAAGGATTATCGCACCCAGTAATAAATAGTGCGATCAGCAATAAAAGCGCTTTCGTCCTTGTTTGTAATATTATTCCCATAGTAAGTAATCATAATATCTTTTAAGGCGTTCTGCCAGGGTGGTTTTTACCCGAGGTTATGGTAAACTTTAGTTTTCACGCTTTTGGAGGATATATGGGATTTTTACAAGGTAAAAAGGCTTTAATTGTTGGGCTTGCTAGCAATCGCTCAATTGCATATGGTATTGCAGAAGCGATGCACCGTGAAGGTGCTGAACTTGCGTTTACCTATCAAGTTGATAAATTGCAAGAACGCGTGACCCGTATGGCCGAAGAATTTGGCTCTAAAATAGTGTTACCTTGTGATGTGTCAGTTGATGCGCAAATTACTGATCTATTTTCAGAACTGAATAAACATTGGGATGGCTTAGATATTATTGTCCATTCAGTTGCTTTTGCGCCTGCTGATGAAATTCATGGTGATTATATTGAAAATTTAACCCGCGAAGGGTTTCGTATTGCCCATGATGTCAGTAGTTATAGTTTAGGCGCCCTTGCGAAAGCAGCCTTTCCTATGATGAAAGACCGTAATGGCGCGATTGTGACTTTAAGTTATTTAGGCGCCAATCGTATTGCCCCTAATTATAATGTCATGGGTGTAGCCAAAGCCAGTTTAGAAGCGAATGTACGTTATTTAGCCGGAAGTTTAGGCCCGCATGGCATTCGTGTAAATGCGGTGTCTGCAGGTCCTATACGTACATTAGCATCTTCAGGAATTAAAGGTTTCAAAGATATATTGAGTTTTAACGAAACAGTGACACCACTGCGTAAAAATGTCACTACCGAGGAAGTGGGTAATGTTGCGGCGTTTTTATGTTCTGATTTAGCATCTGGTATGACCGGTGATGTGGTTTATGTAGATGCGGGATATCATATTATTGGTGTGCCGGTTTTATAGCAAAAAGGGCGAAAAATTTTCGCCCTTATGTTTGGTGTGTAAAGTTTTATTTACATTCTTACATCAATATCGCTGTGCTTTTCAACATCAACTGCATAAAGTTGATAATCCATTTCACCCTTAAAGGTTTGCAAGCCAGCCATATATTCTTCACGCATTTGGTCTGCGAAATTTGGATCTAATTCACCAGGATAAACTGCATTCACTAAAACTAATGCATAATCTTCTTTACCTACAGGGATAATATCTGCGCCAGATACTTGCAGCGTAAATGCTTTATTCAATACGGCTGGTGGCACGGCGTGATTATAACGGGTAGATTTCGCCTCGCTTATCCAAGCAACATTAGCTAATTTATCAGCCGCAGTACCAGATTTGAGTGCATCCAGCCATGATTGCGCTTGCTGATGCGCCAACTTTGCAGCTTGTTCTAACGCTAAATGGGTTTTAATTTGTTCTTGCACAGCATCAAGTGGTTGTAATTGCGCTTCTTCATGTGTGAGTTTACGCAGCACAATCACATCAGTTGGTGTTAATTCAACAATTGAACTGTTTCTATTTTCAAGCAAAACTGCATCGCTAAAAGCCGCATTCACAACATCAGCTGTGTTGAGCTCGCCTAGACTTTGTGCATCTTTGTGATCAAACACAGAAGTTTTTTCAACAGATAAGTTTAATTGATCTGCTACAGCGTTTAAATTATCTGGGTTTTCAAAAGCAAGTGTATCTAATTTTGCGAGTTCATCATCAAACAATGTTTGACGCTGATTTTCTATCCACGCAGTACGTACTTGATCTTTCACATCGTTAAAAGGTTTAACCGTTTCAGGTTGCACTGCAATCACTTTAATAATGTGCACACCAAAATCAGTTTTAATAGGACCTACTAATGAATTTGGCTCGGCAGTAAACACCGCTTCTTCAAATTGTGGCACCATCATGCCGCGACCAAACCAACCTAGATCGCCACCTTGCTCGGCACTACCTGGGTCTGCTGAATATTGTTTAGCAAGGGCTGCAAAATCAGCACCATTTTTTAATTCTTGCATTAATTTTTCAGCTAAAGCATCAACAGCTGCTGCATCACCACTGATTTTTTCAGAAGTTAATAAAATATGTGCGGCATGACGTTTTTCAGGTTCTGCATAATCAGTAAGATGGGTGTTGTAGTATTCTTCTAAGGCTTTATCATCAGGATTAGCCACATTTAATTTATCTGCACTCAAACGTACATATTCAATACTCATACGCTCAGGCAACATAAAATCAGCAGGACGGGCTTGATAATATTCTGAAATTTGATCTTGAGTCACTTGTGCTTGCGGCAAATATTGCGCAGCTGGAATTAATACATATTGAATATCACGTTTTTGTTCGAGTAGATCAATGGTTCTATCGAATTCATTAGGTAATACAAATGCACTCTCAACAATAGTGCCACGTACCTGCCCTATCATTAAATCATTTTGCACCGCTTGTCTAAATGTAGGTAAGGTGTAACCCATATTTTTTACAGTGGCGTCTAATTTTTCAGGTACGTATTTACCGTTTTCATCTTGAAATTGTGGTAAATTTCTGAGGAGATCATCGACTTGATTTTTACCCACTGCAAAACCTTCTTTGCGTGCGGCGCTGGATAATAATTTTTCACTAATTAAACCATTTAAAGCTTGTTGTTGCAGTAGTTCTTCATTCACTGCTGGGGCGCCTTGTAGGGCTTGCATCAATTGTTGTTGTCTGGCAAGTTGCTGATAAGTACGTTGCAATTCTTGAGCGGTAATAGTTTGACCATTAACTTCAGCAATCACATTGCCGTTAGAAGACATAAATCCTTCGATTCCCCAAACAGCAAAAACTAAACCGATAAGTATAATAACAATCCAGGCAAATAAACCGTGAGTTTTTGAACGAATGGTTTGCAACAT
>JBEKTV010000028.1:0-8654 GCA_049515675.1 Gammaproteobacteria bacterium
TCATAGCTCAACAACAAATGCTGCGATTAATACCGGCGATGGTTTAGGTATGGCTTTGCGCGCAGGTTTTCCGCTACAAGATATGGAAATGTGGCAATTTCACCCAACCGGAATTGCAGGCGCAGGTGTTTTAGTCACTGAAGGTTGTCGTGGTGAAGGCGGTTATTTAATCAATAAAAATGGTGAACGTTTTATGGAACGTTACGCACCTAAAGCAAAAGATTTAGCTTCACGCGATGTGGTTTCTCGTTCTATGACCATTGAAATTCGCGAAGGTCGCGGCTGTGGTCCTAATGGTGATTATGTATTACTCAAGCTTGATCATTTAGGTGAAGAATTAATTGCCAAACGTTTACCCGGTATTCGTGAATTAGCCAAAACATTTGCCCATGTTGACCCAGTAAAAGATCCTATTCCTGTAGTGCCCACATCACATTATATGATGGGCGGTATCCCGACTAATTATCATGGTCAAGTGATTAGTGTTAAAGATGGTAAAGATTTTATCGTGCAAGGTTTATATGCCGTCGGTGAATGTGCGTGTGTATCTGTACATGGCGCTAATCGTTTGGGCGGAAATTCATTATTAGATTTAGTGGTATTTGGTCGTGCGGCCGGATTACATTTGGAAGAAGAAATCAGTGGCGATAAATTACCATTTTTACCAGCTGATCAAGCTTCAATCGACCAAGGTTTAGCCAGAGTCACCCGTTGGGATAATCAAAAAAATGGGGAAAGTGTTGCGCAAGTGCGTCGTGATTTAAAACGCATTATGCAAAATGATTTTGGTGTATTTCGTCAACAAGATACTATGCAACAAGGCAAAGACGCTTTAGTTAAAATTCGTGAACGCATGCAACATTGTGCATTATCCGATACAAGTTTAGTATTTAATACCGCAAGAATTGAAGCCTTAGAACTTGAAAATTTAATGGATGTCGCAGAAGCAACTGCAGCATGTGCACTGCTACGTACGGAAAGTCGTGGCGCCCATTCACGTATGGATTATCCAAATCGTGATGATAAAAATTGGATTAAACATTTAGTGTATTTTACTGGCGATAAAGTAATATCACGCCCAGTTAATTTTGCACCTAAAACCATGAAAGCTTTTGAACCCATTGAGCGGGTTTATTAACACCAAAAGAGGATAGATATGTCTGACGTGTCTCAAATAAAATTTTCTATTTATCGGTACAACCCCGAAAAAGATACCAAGCCTTATATGCAAGATTTAACTTTGTCTATTGAAAAAGGCACAGATCTAATGGTGTTGGGTGCGCTTAAAAAATTAAAAGAACTGGATGAAACTTTAACTTTTCGTCATTCCTGCGGTGAAGGTGTGTGTGGTTCAGATGCAGTGAACGTCAATGGTAAAAATCGTTTATGTTGTATTACGCCTATTTCTGAATTATCACAACCTATAGTATTGCGTCCCATACCGAGTTTACCGGTGATTCGTGATTTGGTTGTGGATATGACGCAGTTTTATCAACAATATGAAAAAGTTGAACCTTATTTACAAAATGATACGCCCGCACCTGCAATTGAACGCTTACAATCGCCAGAAGACCGTGCAAAATTAGACGGTCTGTATGAATGTATTTTATGTGCTTGTTGCACTACAGCTTGTCCTTCTTATTGGTGGAACCCAGATAAATTTGTAGGACCTGCGGCCTTATTACAAGCGTCACGTTTTATCAGCGATAGCCGTGATACCGCAAAGTCAAAACGTTTGACGGAATTACAAGATGCTTATAGTTTATACCGTTGCCGCAGTATTATGAATTGTGCTGATGTCTGTCCTAAAGGTTTAAACCCTACACAAGCGATCGCGCATATTCGTACAGAAATGTTAGAGGAAGGGGTTTAATCCATGCAAGATTTACGTGCAAGTTCAATGTTTGATGGCGATAACGCTGCTTATTTAGAACCCATATATGAAGCCTATTTAGAAGACCCTAACAGTATTGATCCCAAACTACGCGCGCAATTTGATGCATTAAAACCAGTAGGCGGGAACACAACTGAAGTTGCGCATTTACCTATTCAACAAGCCTTTTTAGATTATGCGCAATATAAAAGCCAATTGGGTTATGGTGCAGCCGCAGTAAGCGCACCGGTTGAAGAAAAACAAATGCAAGTGCAAATGTTAATTGATGCCTATCGTGAAAGCGGTCATAAAAAAGCAAAATTAGACCCACTTGAATTACAAACACATCATAAAGAAGTGCCAGAATTAACCCTGGCTTACCATCATTTATCTGATGCAGATTTAAACACTGTTTTTCAAACGAGTTTAGTGCATTTGCCGCAGGCTACACTGGCAGAAATTGTAAAACACTTAGAAACCATTTATTGCGGCACTATAGGTTCTGAATATACACATGTAGCCACTGAAGCTGAGCATGAGTGGCTAATGCAGCGCTTAGAAGGTGAATTACCGAAATTACAATTTTCACCAGAAAAAGAAAAAGCTATTTTAAATTCACTCAATAAAGCTGAAGGCTTAGAGCGTTATTTGCATACACGATTTGTAGGTCAAAAACGTTTCTCGCTTGAAGGCGGTGAGAGTTTAATTCCAGCAATGAATGAACTTATCGAAAATGCTGGAAAAGCAAATGTAAAAGAAATCATCATCGGCATGGCGCATCGCGGTCGCTTAAATGTATTGATTAATACTTTAGGAAAAGCACCCGGAGCATTATTCCAAGAATTTGAAGGTAAAGCGCCGATTGAATTAGTAGCAGGTGATGTGAAATATCACCAAGGATTTTCTTCCGATATTCAAACACCAAACGGGGTTTTACATTTAGCACTTGCATTTAATCCTTCACACTTAGAAATTGTCTCGCCAGTTGTGGAAGGTTCAGTGAAAGCCAGACAAGAGCGTCGTCATGACCGTGAACATCAGCAAGTGTTGCCGATATTAATCCACGGTGATTCTGCATTTGCAGGTCAAGGTGTGGTGATGGAAACATTTAGTATGTCACAAACCCGTGGATTTACTACAGGTGGAACAGTACATATTGTGATTAACAATCAAGTCGGTTTTACCACCAGTAATCCTCGCGATACGCGCTCAACTTTATATTGTACTGATATTGCGAAAATGATTGATGCGCCAATTTTTCATGTGAATGGTGATGACCCGGAAGCGGTCGTATTTCTTGCAAAATTAGCATTAGACTATCGCACCCAATTTAAAAAAGATGTAGTGATTGATTTAGTGTGTTATCGCCGTCACGGTCATAATGAAGCAGATGAGCCTTCAGCGACACAACCTTTGATGTACACTAAAATCCGTAATCATCTAACAACAGCTGCTTTATATGGGCAAAAATTAATAAGTGAAGGCGTGGTTTCACAAGATGAAATTACGGTGATGGAAAACAATTATCGTGCACATTTAGATTCCGGCAAAGAAATTGTTGAAAATTTAGTGCAAATTCCACCCGCAGAAATGCAAGTCGATTGGTCTCCTTATTTAAAACAAGATCCCGTACAAGCCGTAGATACACGCATCAGCCAAGATGAATTGGTTAAGCTTGCAATCAAGATGGAAACAGTGCCTGAAGGTTTTGTGTTACAAAAACAAGTGGCAAAAATTGTTGAAGATAGACATAAAATGGCCAAAGGCGAATTACCCATAGACTGGGGATTTGCGGAAAATTTAGCTTATGCTTCTTTAATACATCAAGGTTTTGCCGTGCGTTTAAGTGGCCAAGATTGTGGACGCGGCACATTTGCGCATCGTCATGCAGTTTTACACAATCAAGAAAATGGTACCCCTTATTGTCCACTTGCACATTTAGAAGCTAATCAACCGCATTTTGAAGTGATAGATTCATTATTATCAGAAGAAGCTGTGCTGGCTTTTGAATATGGATATTCAACTACTACGCCAACAACATTAGTGGCCTGGGAAGCGCAATTTGGTGATTTTGCCAACGGCGCACAAGTGGTGATTGACCAATTTATCAGCTCAGGCGAACATAAATGGGGACGCTTAAGTGGTTTAACCATGTTATTACCACACGGCTATGAAGGTATGGGTCCTGAACATTCTTCTGCACGTTTAGAGCGTTATTTACAATTGTGTGCAGAACACAATATGTTAGTGTGTGTGCCTTCAACACCGGCGCAAGTATTTCATATGCTCAGAAGACAAATGTTAGCGCCATTCCGTAAACCTTTAATCGTGATGTCGCCTAAGAGTTTATTACGTCATAAATTAGCGGTATCTACTTTAATTGAATTAGCAGAAGGTGAGTTTAAGCGCATTCTGCCTGAAATTGATGGCATTACCCCAGAGACAGCCACACGTGTTATATTGTGTAGCGGTAAAGTGTATTATGATTTGCTCGCAAAACGCCGCGCTGATAATCGCAAAGATGTGGCGATTGTACGGATTGAACAACTCTATCCATTCCCAGAAGCAGGATTAAGACAATTGTTAGCGCAATATACGCAAGCAAAACAAGTGATTTGGTGTCAAGAAGAGCCACAAAATCAAGGTGCGTGGTATTGCACCCAACATCATTTGCGTGCAGCATTAGCAGCGCATCAAACATTAGAATATGCTGGACGTGTTGCATCCTCATCGCCTGCAGCGGGATATCATTCTGTACATGTTTTGGAGCAAAATAGTTTAGTTGAACAAGCCCTAGGTAAGGAATAATTATGACCATTGAAATTAAAGTCCCCGTATTACCAGAATCAGTGACTGATGCAACTGTTGCCACATGGCATAAAAAACCAGGTGATTTTGTCAAACGTGATGAAAATCTTGTTGATATTGAAACCGATAAAGTCATGTTAGAAGTACCATCACCAGTTGATGGTGTATTAAAAAGTATTGTACAACCACAAGGAAGTACAGTGACGGCTTCTGCAGTCATTGGTATTGTAGAAGAAGGTGCACAAGCAAGCGCACCAGCCACAAGCGAAAAACCGGCGGAAACAAAAGCTGCCGAAACTAAACCTGCTGAAACAAAATCAGCACCCGTAATTGCTGAAAAACCACAAGCAGCACCTGCAGCCGGACCTTCAGTACGTCGCACTGCTGCTGAACAAAATATCGATTTAAGTTTAATTCAAGGCACAGGTAAAGGTGGTCGTGCTACAAAACAAGATGTATTGCAAATGGCTAATCAATCACGTTTAGATAAACGCGTACCTATGACACGTTTACGTGCACGTATTGCTGAGCGTTTACTTGAAGCACAACATAACGCTGCCATTTTAACTACGTTTAACGAAGTCAATTTACAAGCCGTTGTGGAATTACGCGAACGTTATAAAGATGCATTCCAGAAAAAACATGGCGTGAAATTAGGTTTCATGTCGTTTTTTGTGAAAGCCGCAGTTGAAGCGTTAAAACGTTTCCCAGTGGTTAATGCCAGTATCGATGGTCAAGATGTCGTTTATCATGGTTATTTTGATATCGGTGTTGCTGTTTCAACCGAGCGTGGTTTAGTAGTACCAATCATTCGTGATGCAGATAATTTAAATTTGGCTGATATTGAAAAAGCCATTATCGCTTACGGCGAAAAAGCCCGCGATAATAAACTCACAGTTGAAGAAATGACCGGCGGTACATTTACTATTTCTAATGGTGGTGTGTTTGGTTCATTATTATCAACGCCAATTATTAATCCGCCACAAAGCGCAATTTTAGGCATGCATAATATTGTGCAGCGTCCGGTTGCTGAAAATGGCCAAGTGGTGATTCGTCCGATGATGTATTTAGCATTATCTTATGATCACCGTATTATCGATGGTCGTGAATCTGTGACATTTTTACGCACCATCAAAGAATTGTTAGAAGACCCCGAACGTATTTTGCTCGATTTATAGAAGGATAAATAATGAATTTACATGAATACCAAGCGAAGCAATTATTCGCAGAATATGGCATGCCAGTACCACAAAATATTGTGGTTGATAATGTTGAAGCTGCAAAAGCAGCCGCAAAACAACTTAATTTTCCAGCATGGGTAGTTAAAGCCCAAGTGCACGCCGGCGGTCGCGGTAAAGCAGGTGGTGTAAAAGTCGTCAAAAGCGAAAGCGAATTAGCCGAATATGTAAACAAATTACTCGGCACACGCTTGGTGACTTTTCAAACCGACGCGAACGGTCAGCCTATTAATCAAGTATTAATTGAAGCACCTTGCAATATTAAAAAAGAATTGTATTTAAGCGCAGTGTTAGATCGCTCTTTAAAACGCGTAGTGATTATGGCCTCAACTGAAGGCGGTATGGATATTGAGCAAGTCGCTCACGATCATCCTGAAAAAATTCACAAAGTGGCGATAGACCCACTCGTCGGTGTTTTACCTTTTCAAGGCCGTTTTTTAGCGTTTGCTTTAGGTTTAAAAGATAAACAAGTCAAACAATTTAGCGATTTATTAATGGCCTTAGGTAAATTATTTGTCGATAAAGATTTATCTTTAGTTGAAATCAATCCGCTCGTCATTACAAGCGATGATGATTTGTTATGCTTAGATGGCAAAATCAATGTCGATGATAACGCGTTATTCCGTCATCCTGATATTGTTGCTATGCGCGACCCTATGCAAGAAGACCCACGTGAAAACGAAGCTGCAGAATGGGGTTTAAGTTATATTGCACTCGATGGCAATATTGGTTGCATGGTAAACGGCGCAGGTCTTGCGATGGCGACTATGGATTTAATTAAATTACATGGCGGAGAGCCTGCAAACTTTTTAGATGTGGGCGGCGGTGCGACAGAAGAGCGTGTGGCTAAAGCATTTAAATTGATTTTATCTGATGAAAAAGTCAAAGGCGTATTAGTGAATATTTTCGGCGGTATTGTGCGTTGTGATTTAATTGCCAATGGTATTATCAATGCAGTTAAAGAAGTGCATGTGCGCGTACCAGTTGTGGTGCGTTTGCAGGGTACCAATTCGGAATTAGGCGGACAAATTCTTAAAGACAGTGGCTTAAATATTATTGCAGAAAGTGATTTAACATTAGCCGCAAAAACAATTATTGCTGAAGTAAAAGGTGCAAAATGAGTATATTAGTTGATAAAAACACCAAAGTGATTTGCCAAGGTTTTACCGGTAAACAAGGCACATTTCATTCTGAGCAAGCGATTGCTTATGGCACCAAAATGGTAGGTGGCGTGACGCCTGGTAAAGGCGGACAAACACATTTAGGTTTACCTGTATTTGATACAGTTGACCAAGCGGTTAAAGAAGCCGGCGCAGAAGCCAGCGTAATTTATGTGCCAGCACCATTTTGTAAAGATTCGATTATTGAAGCCGTCGATGCCGGCATTAAATTAATTGTGTGTATCACTGAAGGCGTACCTGCCTTAGATATGTTGATTGTAAAAGATTATCTTAAAGATAAAAAATCACGTTTAATCGGGCCAAACTGCCCAGGGATTATTACCCCAGGCGAATGTAAAATCGGTATTATGCCAGGTTACATTCATTTACCCGGTAAAGTCGGTATCGTATCGCGCTCAGGTACTTTAACTTATGAAACTGTAAAACAAACTACAGACTTAGGTTTTGGTCAAACCACTTGCGTAGGTATTGGTGGCGATCCCATTCCAGGCATGAGTTTTGTTGATGTATTAAAATTATTTAATGAAGATCCTAAAACCGAAGCGATAATTATGGTTGGTGAAATTGGTGGCGTAGCAGAAGAAGAAGCTGCAGAATACATTAAACATCACGTGAAAAAACCAGTTGTCGGTTATATCGCAGGCGTTGCTGCACCCGCAGGAAAACGCATGGGACACGCTGGTGCAATTATTGCCGGCGGCACAGGTACCGCTGCAGAAAAATATAAAGCTTTAGAAGCAGCAGGCGTGACGACTGTTAAATCTCCAGCCGATATTGGTAAAGGTTTAATAGAAGCAACCGGTTGGAAAGCAGAATGTGTGACAAGTGTAGGGCAATAATAAATAAACTAAAAATCATCGCACAAATCTTATAGGCCGAAGGCCTAATATCTTTACTAGCCCAGGGTCTAGGCGTGTCTTCACGCCGTAACCCTGGGTCAAGGTAAGATTAAAAATTAAGCGCTGTAGGCGCGCAACTTAAATTATAATTTTAACGAATCTGAATTCAACACATACTTATCTGTTTCCCAAGCCCCTAAAACCGTACGCGTTGCATCCATGCCATCTAGTTTAAATTGTACAACTTTTGGGGAGTGTGTATGTCCATGTATCATATGCAACACATGATATTTGCGCATCATATCTTCAACTGTTTTTTGATGAACATCCATAATATAAGCCGATTTTTTTTGATTACTTGAAGTACTTCTATTCCGCAAATACTGCGCAAACTTTTGTCTAAACGTTAACGGTGTATGCAAAAATATCCAAGTCAACACAGGATGGCGCACAAAATAACGAAAAATTTGAAAGCCGCGATCGGCACTACATAAATTATCACCATGCACTAATAAAGTGGGCACCCCATTTAAATCAATCACAGTCGGATCAGGAATTAACACCACGCCACTTTTTTGCGCAAATACTTTGCCATATAAAAAATCCCTATTCCCCGGCATCAAATAAACTGTAACCCCTGAATCAACCAACTGTCGCAAAGCCTTGGCAATCATATTTTCAAAATCACCCATGACATCATCACCAATCCAGCTAT
>JBEKTV010000029.1:0-8606 GCA_049515675.1 Gammaproteobacteria bacterium
AACCTAAACGTGCAAGTTTAATTCCAGGTTTTGCAGCTGTTAAAAAAGCTGCACTTGAAAATGGTGCTTTAGGTGCATCGATTTCAGGTTCAGGTCCTAGTGTATTTGCATTTGCGCCTAATCAAGACAGGGCCACAGATATTGCAAACGCGATGCAATCTGCTTTCTCAGATTTTAATTTAGACAGTGATCAATACATATCTTTAATCAACAAACAAGGCGCTAAAGTCCTATGAAATATTTAAGCACCCGCGGCCATGAATTAATTGATTTTGCAACTGCTATTCAAAGCGGCCTTGCACCGGATGGTGGACTATATGTGCCACAACATTTTCCACAAATTAAATTAGAAAATCTGCCTTATGCAAAACTTGTGACTGAAGTGATAAAACCATTTGTCAAAGACAGTCCGCTTGAACATCAAATAGCGGATATTTGTGAATCAGCATTTAATTTTCCTGTGCCCTTAACACAGTTAAATGATAATACGCAATTGCTGGAATTATTTCACGGACCGACGGTTGCTTTTAAAGATTTTGGTGCGCGGTTTTTAGCAGAGTGCATGAATCGTTTGGCCACCCAAAAAATGACGCTGATGATTGCCACAAGTGGCGATACCGGTTCTGCAGTTGCGAGTGCTTTTCATGGTAAGGAAAATATTCAAGTCGTTATTTTATATCCGGAAGGTAAAATATCGCCAAGACAAGCGCAACAAATTAATTGTTGGGGCGATAATATTTTATCCCTTGCTGTGCAAGGCACTTTTGATGATTGTCAGCGTTTAGTTAAATCTGCATTTAGCAACGCCAATTGGCAGGCGTACACACATTTAAGCACAGCCAATAGTATTAATATTGGTCGTTTATTACCACAAATGGGTTATTACGCATTTAGTAGTTTGCAGTATTTTCAACAATACGGCATGGGCGCACGTTTTATTGTGCCATCCGGAAATTTAGGTAATATTACCGCCGCATTTTGGGCCAAACAAATCGGTTGTCCTATTACTGAAATTGTTGCAGCGACTAATGCTAATGCGGTTGTGCCTGATTATATTCGCACCGGAACTTTTGAACCTAAACGTAGCATCGAAACTTTAGCCAATGCTATGGATGTAGGCAACCCAAGTAATTTTGAGAGATTAAAATATTTATTTCAAACTCATGAATTATTCGCAGAGAATATGCCTTGCTTTTCGGTCAGCGATTCACAAATTCGCGATACAATTAAACAAGTGTATCAACAATATCAAAAAATAATTTGTCCACACACGGCGACCGCCTGTTATGTCAGAAATCAATTATCCGATAAACCTTGGATAGTAGTAGCCACAGCAGATGCCAGCAAATTTGCAGAAAGCATAGAGCCTATGCTTAATGTAGAAATCAAAGTGCCGCCGGCTTTGCAGTTATTACTCAATAAACCAAGTCATTTTATTTCTGTTGCTGCAGAAGAGAATATTATTTTTGATACAGTTAAAAATTATTTTTCATAGTTCTAAATGGTTGTGAAAGCCATGCAAATAATTTCTGGGTTAAAAATGGACTTTTTGCGGCAAAATGATTTGCGAATAACAGGGCTTTTACTTGATAACGACTGATTTTAATATGATTGCGGTCGGTAAAATCTGGGTGACGATGAATGTTTGTTAGGGTTAATAAGGCTAACGCAATAGGGAAAATTGTAAAGCTTTTTATTTTTGTTTCCTGTTCGGGAATTAGGTTTATATAATCTATTGCTTTTTGTAAATGTTGATAGGCAATCAATACTAACTGTTGTATGCTTTGATCCTCGGGTAACCAGGACACGCCGCGACTACGGTCAGTCCAAATGTCTTGCAAAATATTAGTCATTTGTAATCCTTGACCAAAATTTATGGCATATTCCAGAGCCATTGTTTTATGCTGTTTCATTTGTGGTGCATAATCACAAAAAAGTTCGGTCAGCATTTCCCCCACTACTCCGGCAACACAATAACAATAGCGATCAAGCTGCGCCATATTTTTAAGGCCCGCTAAACCGGCGTGACGCTCAAATTCAGACATGCCTTTTGACATAACATTAACACAACGAACAACATGGTCTTGCTGCGTGTGAGTAAAACTATGTAAGCAATCTATGACCACAGGAGTTTGTTCTATTAATTGGCGCTCATGTATGGGTGTGTGTATTGATAATTTTGCAAGTAAGGTTTTAGAAAAAATGCTTGCATCAAATTTCCTCTCTAGCACTTTGATAAAAGTAAGATGTAAGTCATTTTTTTCATCTGACGACAATTGCTGATCATCTTCAATAGTATCAGCAATTCTGCATAACAAATAAGCATTGGTTATAATGTGCCGCAAAGATTCCGGTAACATAGGAATGGTAAGAGCAAACGTTCTAGACACTCCGGGTAAAAGTTTTTGTTGGTCTTTATAAATATTCATGTTGTTGAGCATTTGTTCGATTGAGATAATTTAATAATATTTCAAATGCGGGTTTAAACCAAACTGTGAAAACTTCCGGTTCTTCTTCTAGCCAATCAGCTATTTGACTTAATGTTAACCAACGAAAATCCATGGCTTCAATAGGTGATGGCTTAACCTCATGTATATTCGTAAAACCCATCATGACATGATCTATTTCATGCTCAATTAAACCATTACCCACATCAGATTGATATTCGAATACACCTATCTCTGTTAATGAAGCAGCAATACCCATTTCTTCCATTAATCGCTGTTCCCCAGACAGTAATAAAGCTTGGTCAGGTTTTGCATGACTGCAACAAGTATTAGTCCATAATCCACCACTGTGATATTTATCTAAATGACGTTGTTGTAATAATATTAAAGGTCCAGTATCTGTAAGTTGTATAATGAAAATAGAAAATGCACGATGACGCAAGCCCAGTTGATGGGCACGCATCACTTCTTCTTCACCAATGATTTGATTATGTTCATCTACAAGTAAAACAGATTTTAACGGAGTATTTTTTTTTGATAAAGCCATGATCTTAAATAATTCTCCCATTTCGGCCGGCGATGTTAAGGTATTAATTTGCTGAGCGCTTGACATATCGGGTGTATTTGCAAGTTCGATTAAACCATTTTCTAATAAAAACATAGCTTGATTTGCATAATATTCAACTTCAAATTCAGCGGCAATTGCAGATTTTGCCAGCGCAGTAAAATCCACATGCGCAGTAATATCTTGTAAACCGGGATAGAAAAATGGATCTGTATGTGAATGATGCCGATAATGACACATCAAAGTACCTTGATTGCGATGCGGATGATAATATGTATTTTCATCAAAACCATAATCGATAAACACGATTAAACCTTGTTGCAGGGCATCACTCAAACTATTTAAAAATCCGCTTAGGTTTAAATTAATTTCTGATAGATAATCAATTTTATTTTCAACCGGTAAATGATTCACCTGTTCTTGTAATGTAGGATCTGCAATTTTATCTTTAAAAATAAAATGATTTTGATCAACTGTAACACCTGTTTCAAACAATTCATTATTTTGATAATGAAATAAATGCACAGGCATAGCATCTAACACTTCATTAGCTAAAATAATCCCAGTAAAATTTTGGGGCAAAGTATCTAGCCATTGAAGGCGCGCATATAAATGCGGAATGGTTTGCTGTAAAAAAACTTGCTGACGCTGCCGTAAATCGGCGCTGACTTCTAGAATAAAATAATGTTCTGGCAAATGATTATTTTTTTCTAAAAATAATAAAATATCTTTAGCCATTATACCTGTGCCTGCGCCTAATTCTAAAATATTCGCATGTGGCAAATGATTCATACAAAAATGTGCTAAACACTGTGAAAATAATTTTGAGATCATAGGCGCTGTAACAAAATCACCCTCGCGCCCTAATTTATGCGCGCCCGCCGTATAATAACCCAAACCAGGCTCATACAAAGCCATATGCATATAATCAGCAAAAGAAATCCAATTATTTTTCTGCTGTATGCGTTCAATTATTTTTTGAGTTAATCGACAGCTATGCGCCAGAGCTTCATCGCTAGGAATAGGTAAATTAATCGTAGATGCGTTCAATGGTAATACCCACAGTTTTGGCATTAGGAATCGCGCCTGGCTTTTCCAGAGATAATTTTAATTGTTTAATCATAGGATATTCTTGATGAATAAACTGCGCAAGCTTCTCAACCAAAGTTTCAATCAAATCATTTTTTTGTGTATGCGCAAAGGCAATTAACTGTTCAGATAACAGCGCATAATTAAGCGTTGACCCAATATCATCGCTTTTACTAATAGCTGTGCAATCAATACCTATCTCAAGGTCAACCATGACAGTTTGCAGGATTTGCTTTTCCCAAGTTAAGCAGCCAATTGTGGTATGAAGCTGTAAGCTTTGTATGTATAATTTATCCATATTGCCTATATTAACACAATAGGTTTTTAATAAGGAATGGGGACTATGGCTGACTACGCAATCTGGATGTTCATCGCCTATTTATTAGGCTCAATTTCAAGCGCCATCATTGTCTGTAAATTATTTAATTTACCAGACCCACGTACAGAGGGCTCTGGCAATCCTGGTGCCACAAATGTGGCCCGTATTGCCGGGAAAAAACTGGCGGCGCTGGTATTATTAGGCGATGCCTTAAAAGGTTTTATTCCAACGGTTATGGTTCATTATTTATTCCAATTACCTATGTTGACAGGTTTAACGGCGCTTGCTGCTTTTATCGGCCATATTTATCCGGTATTTTTCAAATTTAAAGGTGGCAAAGGTGTTGCGACCGCCATGGGTGGATTATGGGGTTTAGCTTGGATGTATGGTGCCTGTTTTACTGGCGTGTGGTTGTTGTTTTTTGCATTTACCCGCACTTCATCCATTGCGGCCTTATTGGCAACCAGTGTGACTACATTTTGGATATTTTTATCTGAAGGCTTTATTGTCAGCATTCCTATTATCATCATGGCAGTAATTATTTTCTGGCGACATAGAGAAAACATTAAGCGCTTACTTGGCGGCACAGAGACAAAAATTTAATGCGTGTATTAGGTATTGAAACATCTTGCGATGAAACAGGTGTTGCTATTTATGATGGCGAGCAAGGTTTGCTTGCGCAACAATTATATAGTCAAGTCAAACTACACGCGGAATATGGCGGGGTTGTGCCTGAACTTGCCTCACGCGATCATGTGCGAAAATTATTACCGCTGGTTGAAGAGACTTTTAAACAAGCCAATATAGATAAACATTCAATTACGGGTATTGCTTATACTAAAGGCCCAGGTTTAGCCGGTGCATTATTAGTGGGCGCCTGTTTTGCAAGAAGTCTTGCGTATGCGTGGAATATTCCTGCCATTGGCGTGCATCATCTTGAAGGACATTTACTTTCGCCTTTGTTAGAACATCCAAGCCCAGCATTTCCTTTTTTAGCTTTATTGGTTTCAGGCGGACATACATTATTGGCCGATGTAAAAAATATCGGTGATTATAAAATCTTGGGCGAATCTTTAGATGATGCAGCGGGCGAAGCTTTTGATAAAACCGCAAAAATTTTAGGCTTAGCCTATCCAGGTGGTCCAAGGTTGGCAAAGTTAGCGGAATTTGGCGATGCTAAACATTATCGTTTTCCAAGACCCATGCTTGATAGACCGGGTTTAGATTTTAGTTTTAGTGGCTTAAAAACTCATGTGTTACATACTTGGCAAGCAAGCGCGCAAGATGAGCTTACACAAAAAAATATTGCTGCAAGTTTTCAGCAAGCAGTTGTGGATGTATTAGTGACTAAAAGTTTACGCGCAATTGAGCAAACTGGCGCAACTACATTAGTTGTTGCCGGCGGTGTTGGTGCTAATTTATCTTTGCGTCAACAATTAACCGAGCGTGCTGCCGCTATAAGCTGCAAAGTATTTTTCCCAAGAATCGAATTTTGCACCGATAATGGTGCAATGATAGCTTTTGCAGGTTATCAGCGCTTAAAAATGGGTGAGCAAGAACCGCTCGCCGTACAAATCCGTAGCCGTTGGCCGTTGGAAGATATACACCTTGGATAAAATAACCTATTAAAATGTCCAAAAATGTAGAAAATAACCTATTAAAATGTCCAAAAAATGCAGAAAATAACCTGTAATTTTGTACAAGCTAACCGACCCCAATGCCAGTCATTTACACTGACAGTATATGCGTAATTATCTGTCATTTACAATGACAGATTATGTGTTATAATCTATCATTATAAATGACAGGAGATGTAAGTGTTTGATAAACAACTATTAAAAAGTCTAGTCTTAGAACAGAAAAAGAGCTTAATCGCCGAAAGACAGGGGATTGCGCGTGAAAAGTACTCAGAACTCATAGCACATCTACCTATTCCCCATGCCTTAATTATCGCAGGGTTAAGGCGCGCTGGAAAATCAACTATGTTGCTACAACTGATTGAGCAGGAATTTCATGGTGATGTTTATTATTTTGATCTAGAAGATGAGCGTTTGGTAGGTTTTACTGTACAAGATTTTAATACTTTGTATGCAGTCATGCTTGAGCTTTATGGCGAGAAAAAAGTATTTTTTTTAGATGAAGTTCAAAATATTCTAGAGTGGGAACGTTTTGTCAGAAGATTACAAGATGATAAAGTTAAATTTGTGATCACAGGCTCAAATGCATCTTTACTGAGTGTAGAATTAGGCACTAAATTAACTGGTCGTTATGTTCAAATTGAACTATTCCCCTATTCATTTAGAGAATTTCTAAATGCTTGCGAAATATCTTTTAATGAAAATAGTTTTTTAATTACTAATGAACGTGCTTTATTAAAGAAACAATTTAATGAATATATGCAAGTAGGTGGCATTCCTGAATTTGTCGCTTATCGTGCACCTCATATTTTAACGACGCTTTACGAAAATATTATTTATAAAGATATTATTGTCCGCTATGAATTGCATGCAGTGCGGGCTTTCCGAGAACTTGCGATTTATTTAATGAGTAATATTGGTAGTTTAATTTCGTATACAAAACTTAAAAATATTTTAAATTTAGGTAGCGTGAACACAGTTAAAAATTATATTCATTATTTAGAAAATGCTTATCTTATTTTTACAATTGACGGTTATGCTTATTCTGTTTTGCAACAAACTGTATCTCAGAAAAAAGTGTATGCGATTGATACGGGTTTAGTGCAAGCAGTCAGTATTCAATTTAGTGCAAACACAGGACGATACATAGAAAATATTGTTTTCTTAGAGTTACGCAGACGTTATCAAGAAATTTATTATTATCGTACACAAAATAATCTTGAGGTTGATTTTCTCGTGAGAGTGAAACATAAAATATTATTGATACAAGTGTGCGAATCATTAAGCCAAGAAAAAACTAGGCAGCGAGAGTTAACAGCCTTGACGACGGCAATGACCGAGTTAAATATTCAACAAGGGTTGATTTTAACTTTAGATGAGCATGAGACTGTTAGCATTGAAAATCATGAGATTACCGTTATGCCTATTTATCAGTGGTTATTAACTTCCGAAAGTAAAGGTATATAACTCCAACCCCGGCTCTATCACAGTCAACTCCAAAACCCCAGCTTGTGGCGCAGGTAATTCAAGTAATGTATATAAAGTATCATCACCCACTTGCACAGTTTTTTGCAACACGCCATCTAAGCGCACTTCTACATTAATCACTTTACCGGCATGCTGCCCCATCACCGCAAATATTTTTGCCGCATGAAAATGAATTTTAATTTTCGCATTTGCGCTAGTTGCAGAAATTTTTTCTGGCAATACGGTCCAATTGCCTTCTAATGCCCAACTATTGACTGGCAATGTACTCGGATAAGTATATTGCGCGGCAATATCATGTTGCAGATCTTGAAATCGTACAAAACTATCAGCGCGGGAATACCCTAAATAAGTCTCTGGTGTTTGCATTATAGATGCCGTTGCCGGCGCAGTACTCATAGGCACTTCTTTATTCATGCCAAGTAAAAAGCGAATATTATTTTCAGTAACCTCATAATCACCTTCACCAAATTTTTCATAAACCACATTGCCATTTTTATCAATCAAATAATGCGCAGGCCAATAACTGTTATGATAATTATTCCAAGTGGCAAAACGATTATCCAGCGCAACAGGATATTTAATTTGATCTTTTGTCACCGCCGCTTGTACATTTTTTAAATCACGCTCAAAATCAAATTCTGGACTGTGCACACCAATAATCTCCAAACCTTTATCGTGATATTTTTCATACCAACTGTTTAAATACGGCAGCGTGCGTATGCAATTAATACAAGAATAAGCCCAAAAGTCGATTAACACGACTTCACCTTTTAACGATGCAATGGTTAAAGGGCTAGAATTAATCCAATCAGTAATGCCAGCAATTTCTGGCGCAGGATAAGGCCTCAGCAGTGGATTTAATAAAGGTGCACCAGGCGTATATTCTGGATGCGAGTCTATCGTAGCAGCGTGTGAGCGAGATCCAAATGGTGAGGACATACTATTATTATAAATCATCAAGCAAACCGTGATAATTACAATCAAACCCAATATCTTGCGAAATAATACCGAATGGGTTTTAAATATATTGAGGCGCTTTAAAATATTTCTGCCCGCAAAAG
>JBEKTV010000030.1:0-8521 GCA_049515675.1 Gammaproteobacteria bacterium
AAAGCAGGTTTAAAAGTTCCAAGCTTCACAGAAAGTGTAAGCTTAACTGGAGTAATAAATGCCACCCAGCTCTTTGAAGAACAGGCTGGATTTATTTTATCTTCTGCAATAAAAACTGCAAACGAAGCTGTGGCAGCAACAACATCAGCAGCAGTACCTTCTGAAGCAACACCAGCTGCAACAATAGCAGCAGTACCCTCAACAACACCAGCTGCAGCAACAACAACAGCAGTACCTTCAACAACAACAGCTGCAGCAGAAGAACCTACACGCCGTCTTTCATTAACATCCGGAAGCTTTATAGGCGGACGTCCTGCTCCCCAACCAGTAAAACCTGGGGATGAAAGTGCAACTCCTATACATCATGCTGCAGCCAGTAATATTGCTGCTGCTGCTGCTGCTGGCAATCCAAATTCTGATACACCTAACTCTGGAAATTCAGAGCAGCATAGGCATATAGGTATGGGATTTAAACCAGGTGGTAATGATAATAAGACCTAAAATAATTAAAATATTTAATATTTAATATTTAATATTTAATAAATTCGACCGATAGAATAACAAAGAAGTAAAAAGTGGAGTAACAAAATGTCTGGTGAAACCCTCTTAGAAAGACAAAAAAGTCAAACAACTGGCAACGTCCATGTCCATTACGATTACCAAATCACTACTCTTCAATCACAAATTGATTTCAAGCAATTGCATTTGAATAAACTTGTTGAGACGCAACAAATGCTTGATGAAGGAAGCGCAATAATTGCTAGAGAAACTCAAAAAAATCAAAATTTAATGGATCATCAATGGCTTAAAATTGTCAAAGGCTTTGGTGAAGTACCGGCCCAAGATGCACAACAACTATTAATTCTTTCAGAAGATGATGAACCAGAAGACGAAGTCATGAATGAAGCGCAGAGTTTTGCGCGCACGCTAAAACAATTACCTCAACTTCGAACAATATTTGATGACTATCTTGATTTGATAGCAAATATAAACACTTGTTTTAACCAAATGGCTAAAACTGACGCATGTTTTATCAACAAAGATACACCTAATGAAAAAATAAGTATTTTAAATAAGTACAAAGAAAAGCTTCAAAATATAATAACAGATTTAGAAGCATTAAAAGATCAAACACCACAATCCTCCCCTAGTTTTTTCTATGTTGACGGCATGCTGAATGCAAATATCGCTGCTTTAAGCTACGTAGATCAATTTTTTGAAAATAGAAAGTTGATTGACGATACTAGAATCCGATTAGCGAATGAAACCGTTGACAACAATGGCCTAAGAGAAAAGCTTAGTGAAACCCGCCAAATTTTAGAAGCTCAAGCAAATGAACTCAAACAACAAATAGCCGCTCACATCCAGCAAGCTGAACAAGCAAGACGTCAGCAAGAAGATAACAGGGAAAACAATGGCGCCGCCGGTGCCCCCGCTGAAAAAAAAAACCCATTTTCGTCTTCTGCAACCTCTTCTACAACCCTGCCTTTAGCCCAGCGTGCGGTTAATATACAGCAAGGTGCTAAACCCGCTCTTGTAACAGCAACAGAAGAAACATTAGAAGATTTGGAACAGCAGGTTTTCCAAGATAAGCGCCCTACAATGGGCTAAGCCCTTTATCTAGTAGCAAATAAAAAGCCCCCTATATTTAGCTATTCATGCAAATTAAATTAGTTTACTTTCTTTTAAAAATATCATATACTTAAGAAGTATTTAATGTAGCCTTAAGCTTATGGGACTATAAATATAGTTAAGAGAAACTATTAATTAAGGGGTCCTGCCCCGAGGTGCAAAATGCCAAATGTTGATTGGAATAAGGTAATAAAATCAGAGGCTAACACAGATGATGGCGTAGTAACCACATATTTTTCACCTATTGATGATAAAATTAAGCTTTCCGATGTAGTGACTGCAGCTCCTAAACCCACTACTGAGCCTCCTCCTGCTTCAGCCGGAGCTGATTTTTGGCGCGTGGTTGTTCCCTTGATTCGAGCAGGGCAATTTACTATTACAAGTATCGCAGGTGGAAGTCCAGATTTTCTGCTAGAAGAAACCGACTCTGCAGATTTTTTGCAAGGAAATAGTCCAGAGAGCGTAAAAAGACGCGAGGACCTAAATCAACAACTATTAAAAGCCATTTATGGTGATACTCCAGCAAGCCCTGAGCAGAGTAATAAATTACTTACAGCTATAGAAAAATGGCAAGTAGATTCAGCTGAAAGCGGCATCACCTCACGCTTAAATGAAAGCATTTTAAGAATGTTTCCTGAGCAGGCAGCTCTAAATGCTGATAGGACAAAAACATCAACCAACTTTTCTGTGAACAACAATGGCGATGTCGTAGCAAAAGTATCCTATGAAAATATCTGTGTAAATTGTTTTGACCCTAATCAAAGAACAATCGATATCCCGGGCACATTTACATTCACTGTTGAGTTTATTGATGGAGAATATTATATTTCTTCTATTGAATGTCCGGAAGAATTTGCATATCTAAAACAACTGTTTGAAAACGATCCTAGCGCTCGGCCAACGTTAGAGGGACATCTGCAGTTAGGTGCAAGAGAAGAAAGAGCAAATGCAACACAAGTAAAAGTACAAGGTGCAGCAAACGCGACTAAATATCCAGTTGTCGGCTTAGATATACCATCATTAACTATCGATGAAAGTCTATATACACAAGCGGATTTGTTTCTATTAAGAAATATATTTCCCTTAACCCTAACTAATAGAAAAAGTCCTGATACATTAAAATCATTCATAGATGATTTAGCTGATAAATATCCGAACGCATATAAAGCAGCAATTCAAACTCCCAAGAGTCAGTTTCAAAACAATAGCCAAAGAACTGCAATCAACGAACTCCACAATGCCTTAAAGGACAGAAGAGCATTAGACCTTCGTGCAGTAGATAAAAGTCCATATTTTAACCAAGAACAATGCAGCAACCTAAGATTGCTACTTGGCATTGCACCAGCAAGTGAAGCAACACCAGATAATATTATGATGGTGCTTTCACAAGCTTATGAAAATCTAGCTCGTTTACCTCCTGAAAAACGACTTTTACACTCAAAGATCATTAAAAGCATTACTACATTTCTTTCAAGCGCACTACAAGATCGAGATAAAACATTTGTTAAAGACATAACAGCGCTAATTGAAAATTTATATCCAATAACACCTCCAGATGCTGCCACAAAGTTTATTGATTTTATCGCCCTAAAAACACCTGGCGCACTAAGTACCCTTCAGATGATTGGTGTAAGATTCCGTCAGGTTGTAAATTATGTATTCAGTCCATTTGTTGCAGTAGCGAATTTTTTTAGATCCGGAGCACAAGCAACAAATGTAATGCGACAAGGCTATCCTGAAGTAAAACAAACTGTTGCTCGTACTGCTGCTGTTCCTGCTGCTGTTCCTGCTGCTGTTCCTGCTGCTGTTCCTGCTGCTGTTCCTGCTGCTGTTCCTGCTGCTGTTCCTGCTGCTGTTCCAAAAAACCCTATTGATATTGAATTTGCAACGTTGAAACAATTTATTCAATTAAATAAACCACTTGTAAACGCTAATAAAAATGCTGTGTTTCCTCTTTTAATACAACTGAAAAACTTAGCAGATTTAGCAAATCAACCTGGGCTATCTAAAGAAAATAAGCGCGATGCTGAACAGATTTTACAAGATAATTATATAGCTTTAGGCAGAGGTCCGATTACAGATGAAGAATTAAAACGGTGGAATGAAGCTAATCAAGAACCACAACCAGTAGTACAAGCAAAACAGCCCATAGCTATGGAGCCAGCACATGCTACTGCAACTGCAAATGAAACATATCAATATGCTCCCGTTTCTTCAACGAAAGTTAAATTTCAAGAACAAACTCCTAGAGAATTAGCTTTAGCCGCGATGAGAATATATGTATTTTGTCAACGAAATGTTAATGCTGGTTATAGTGGAGAAATCAAAAATGCTCAAGTTGCTAAAAAGGAAGCAGACAAATTAGCCAAGGAAGCAGGCATTGTGGTCACAGATGGCCAATATCAAATTATGTTCAACTATTACAGAGCGCTAAGAAATGAAGGTAAAGAAAATGATCCTAAACGTATAATACCAGAACAATTCCTGGAAAAATTTATAGAAGAAAATGCAAAAGGCAGTACAGAAAAACCTACTGTAAGTGTAGCGAGTTTATCTGATGATGAAAGAACTAAGCAAGGGCCTGAGCCAACACCTTCTCCTGCTGTTACCGGCACACCTGCCAGAGATGTTACAAAACCACTTAAAAGCATACTTAAAGCAGGTAAATAGGTTTTAATAAACATAAAATATAATGAAATATGTTATAATATAAGTATAAATTGGAGTTAAAAAGTGGTCACTGATGAATTGATTGAAAAATTTAATGCCATGGCGGCAAGTCAACAGGCTTTCCTTGATTATCATACAGGTCACCATAACGTCTTCATGCGTGATTTTAAAAATTTTATCGACGCACATGTACAACAAGCTCAACGATATGAAGATGCATTTAAATCTTTTGCCTCTTTAACTCAAATATATATGGAAGAATCATTCACATCATATATCAATGAGGTGCGAAAATTAAAAGAATTGCTTTCACACAATCTACTAACACATGAAGATTTCAATCACATTAAATCTAGTCAAGCAAAACTTAAATTAGTTGCCAATAACCTAGAATATATTATAAAAACAGAAAACAATGAACAATTATTGGATGATGCAAAAGCATTATTGGTGGAAATAAATGCTATTTTCCCATCCGTGGATTTATTTTTTAAAGAAAGAGAAGAAATTAACGTTAAACGTGCTGACTTGATATCTAAAACAATTGAATATCAGCAATTAAAACAAAAAACACAACCGGCTCAAAAAAAAAGCCCACAAAATTCATCTTCTGCAACCTCTTCTACAACCCAGCCCTCTACTCTCCTGCTTTGGCGTAACGTTAATGTGCATTATCTCGTAACCCAATGTGTAGATGAACTATCAAAAACCTTAGCTCCCTTCATGCAAAAGAAAAGCATATAAAATTAATCACGCTTAATTAGTTGTGCGGCCGATATCTACCTCTCCTTTGAATAAAATCAAACTCAATGTTATAATCCACCATCATTTATCTTAAGGAGTTTATAATGCAACACCGTCATTGTGGGCTATTTCTTTTAAGTCTTATCCTTAGTTTTTCAGCTTTTGCTACTTCACTTGAAATCGCCAAAACCCCTACTTTTATTGACCCTCAGGCTATCACGCTTGAAACCATAGCCGCTCCACCTGCTGCTAATTCCGAAGCATTTAAGCGTGATACTGACATTATTCTGTGGGAACAAAACACCCGCACTTATTATGATCTCGAGCGTGCCTTTGGCAGTGTCACCTTAGAACCCAGTTATTTTAACCAAGCCCTCAATGCCCGTTTTGAAGAAGCGCGTTTTCCAAAATTATATCAATTAATGAAAGCCGTGATGGCAGAATCAAAAATTTATACCGATGCGTATAAAATTTATTACAAACGCCCACGTCCTTATCAAGACAACAAAGACATTAAACCTGCCATTCCTATTGAAGAAAGTTATTCTTATCCCAGTGGTCATGGTACTCGCGGTATGACTTTGGCTTTAGTCTTTGCTGAATTATTTCCAGCAAAACGTGATGCTTTATTAAAAACCGGTTACAGTTTAGGCCAAGATCGCGTCATTGGCGGCGTGCATTATCCAAGTGATATTGAAGGCGCAGTGGCATTAGCGCAAGTGGTAGCAAAAAATATTATTGCAAGCGATGCCTTCAAAGCAAAAGTAAAAGATGCACAAGATGAAATTGCGCAGATTAAAGGGATGTAAGTTTCCCCATGAAAAAATATACACTTCCCCCCGAATGGCATAAGCAGCAAGCGTTATTATTAACCTTTCCCGATGAACATACGATTTGGAAGGATACTCTTGCCGATATTGAGCCGCTTTATGTGGAATTTGCCCGCACGGTGTTACATTATCAAGATGTGATTATCATTTGCCGGAATCAGGCAAAACAACAGTATATTGAAAAGCTGATGGGCAACTCGCACCCCTATCAATTACGATTTTTTCAGACTGAATTTAATGACCTTTGGATTCGCGATTATGGGCCTATTAGCCTTATTCAAGATGGCAAAATCAAATGGCTAGATTTTGGTTTTAATGCCTGGGGCGGAAAATATGCTGGTGATTTAGATGATAAAGTGACACGGCAATTATATGATGCGGGTTTATTAAAAATTGATGAATATTCACGCCAAGATTTTATCCTCGAAGGCGGCGCAATTGAAACCGATGGCCTTGGGACTTTATTGGTAACCCCGTGCGTTTTAACCAAAACCCGAAATGCGCATTTAAGCTTAGAACAAATACAACAAAGCCTAAATATGGACCGCGTGATTATGATTGAACACGGGTATTTATTAGGTGATGACACCGATGGCCATGTGGATACTTTGGTGCGGTTTTGCGACCCGCATACTTTGGCTTATAGCAGCTGCGATAATCCTAATGATGCGCATTATGACTCTTTAAAAGCCATGGAAGCGCAGATTAAAGAATTAAGAGATTTATCAGGTAATCCTTATAAACTGATTCCCTTACCTATTCCCTCGCCTAAATTGGATATAGACGGCCGCAGATTGCCTGCATCTTATGCCAATTTCTTAATCATTAATAATGCGGTTTTATGCCCTACTTATGATGATCCTTTTGATACGCTTATTTTAGAGCGTTTAAAAACCGCCTTTCCTGACCGCAAAGTGATAGCGATTCCAAGTCTGGCCTTAATACAATATAATGGTGCTTTACACTGCGCCAGCATGCAGATTCCAGCAACCCAATAGGTGAATACCATGAAAAACACTTTATCCGTTGCCTTATTGCAACAAGCGATTGATATTGACTACAACAAAACCCTCAACATGTTTTTACATGAAGTTGAAAAAGCCGCCGCAAAAGGCGCGCAGTTGGTTTGCCTGCCGGAATTACATATGGGGCCTTATTTCCCTATTACTGAGAATTTTGAGCATTTTAATCGCGCAGAATCGATTCCAGGGCCCACAACTGATGCCTTCAGCGCGCTTGCGAAAAAACTCAACATCGTGATTGTTTGCTCGATTTTTGAAAGACGCGCGGCTGGGATTTATCACAATACTGCGGTCGTGTTAGAAAAAGATGGTTCTATTGCCGGTATTTATCGCAAAATGCATATTCCTGATGATCCCGGGTTTTATGAAAAATATTATTTCACCCCAGGGGATTTAGGGTTTACACCAATTAAAACCTCCGTGGGTAATTTAGGCGTATTGGTATGCTGGGATCAATGGTATCCAGAAGCGGCGCGCATTATGGCGTTAAAAGGTGCGGATTTATTAATTTACCCTACCGCTATTGGTTATCATAAAGATTCAAAAAGTGGTTTTTTGAAAGATAGAGATGCTTGGCAAACCATTCAACGTTCACACGCCATTGCTAACGCCTTACCGGTATTAGTCATTAATCGCGTGGGTTATGAACAAGATCCTAATGGTTTAGTCGAAGGCACACAATTTTGGGGACATAGTTTTATTGCAGGTCCTCAAGGTGAAATCATTCAACAAGCCGGCGATGATATTGAAACCTTAAGCGCTGATATTGATTTGTCCGAAACTGAAACCATACGCCGCTTTTGGCCATTTTTACGCGATAGACGTATTGATGCGTATGAAGGGATTTTACAGCGGTATCTATAATGTCAACATTATTGGCGCTTGCACTTAATGACTTATTACAACAACAAAGTGGATTGTTGTTAATTGCAGCGCCCAATACACAAACGGCTGAAGAATTACATACTGCGCTGAAGTTTTTTAATCCTGATAAACCGATTTACACTTTTCCCAATTGGGAAACACTGCCTTATGATCATTTCTCACCGCATGAAGATATTATCTCTACGCGCTTAAAATTATTGGCGAAATTGCCACAGTTAACCACTGGCGCCTTGATTGTTGCAGCGCCTACATTGGCTTACCCATTATGCCCAAAATCACATTTACAGAAAAATAGCTTTGTTTTAGATTGTAAAGATGAACTCAACATCAACGCTCTGCGCGAGCAATTAACCCAAAGTGGTTATTATCCAGTTTCTGAAGTATTTTCTCATGGTGAATTTAGCATACGTGGTTCGATTATTGATATTTTCCCTATGGGTAATCCATTTCCCTATCGCATTGATTTACTCGATAATGAAGTCGAATCTATTCGTATTTTTGACCCCAACACCCAACGCTCACACGAAAAAATCAATCGCATAGAATTATTACCCGCAAAAGAATTTTCCCTAGATAAAGACAGTATCACGCATTTTCGTGAAGCGTATCGCGCTGAATTTTCAGGCGACCCTACTGCAAGTGATATATATCAAGCGATCACTAAAGGCAGCGTACCTGCGGGGATAGAATATTATCTACCACTATTTTTTGATAAGATTAATCACTTAAGCGATTATT
>JBEKTV010000031.1:0-8414 GCA_049515675.1 Gammaproteobacteria bacterium
CAATGATAAAGTTGCAAAGGCGATGATGGCACGCTTGTCGACTGAAACCGTCAAAAATAAAAAAGGCGAATCAGTACAGCAAGAATCATTCAATCCATTTTATATGATGTCAGCATCAGGTGCGCGGGGTAGTGCTGCACAGATTCGTCAGCTCGCAGGTATGCGGGGATTGATGGCAAAACCAGATGGTTCGATCATCGAAACACCGATTATTGCAAACTTCCGCGAAGGTTTGGACGTGTTGCAATACTTTATTTCTACACACGGTGCGCGTAAAGGTCTTGCCGATACCGCATTAAAAACTGCAAACTCAGGTTATTTAACCCGTCGTTTAGTCGACGTTGCACAAGATCTCGTTATCACTGAAAAAGATTGCGGCACAGCCAACGGCATACGTATCGCTTCTTTAATTCAAGGTGGTGATGTGGTTGAACCCTTGCACGAGAGAGTTTTAGGTCGTGTATTATCACAAGATGTACTGAATCCAAAAACAGGTGAAGTATTATTCACCGCAGGTACATTATTAGATGAAGAACGTGTGGATATGCTTGACCAATTTGGTGTGCATGAAGTGTACGTACGTTCAGCGATTACTTGCGAAACTCGTTATGGTTTATGTGCAGCATGTTATGGTCGCGATTTAGCACGCGGGCATTTAGTCAATATCGGTGAAGCTGTAGGTGTCATTGCAGCACAATCCATCGGTGAACCTGGAACACAGCTCACCATGCGTACCTTCCATATCGGGGGTGCTGCTTCTAGAACAATTACTGTGAATAATATTCAAGTGAAATCTTCTGGACGTATTAAATTACACAACGTGAAATTATTAAAACGGAGTAACGGTAAATTTGTTGCCGTCTCACGTTCTGGTGAAGTCACAGTATTGGATGAAAACGGTCGTGAACGCGAACGTTATAAAGTACCTTACGGTGCAGTATTGAATGCCGGTGATGGCGATAAAATAGAAGCGGGCCAAATTGTCGCAAGCTGGGATCCGCATATGCATCCAATCATCACTGAAGTAGCTGGTTTTGTACGCTTTGTTGATATGACTGAAGGCATTACTATGCAAAAACAAACCGACGAAGCAACAGGTACTACTAACATTGTGATCACCGATGCAAAACAACGCAGCAGTAGCGGTAAAGAATTGCGCGCGATGGTGAAATTAGTCGATGCAAATGGCGAAGATGTTTGCTTAGGCGGAACAACACAACCTGCTTATTATTTCTTACCTTCTGGCGCAATTGTGAATTTAAATGACGGCGCTGAAGTGGGTGTGGGTGATGTTATCGCAAGAATGCCGCAAGAATCTTCTAAGACGCGTGATATCACCGGGGGCTTGCCACGCGTTGCTGATTTATTTGAAGCACGTAAACCTAAAGATTCAGCGATTTTGGCTGAATGCGGCGGTATGGTTAACTTCGGTAAAGCGACAAAAGGTAAACGTCGGTTAATGATTACGGGTAATCCAAATGGCGATGCTCATGAAGAGCTCATACCGAAATGGCGCCATGTTACTGTATTTGAAGGTGAACATGTTGAGCGCGGGGAAGTCATCGCTGATGGTGCGTCAAATCCGCATGACATTTTACGTTTACTCGGTGTTAATGCATTATCAAATTACATTGTGAATGAAGTACAAGATGTGTATCGTTTACAAGGTGTAAAAATCAATGATAAACACATTGAAGTGATTATTCGCCAAATGTTACGTAAAGTCATTATTCAATCTTCTGGTGATACACGATTCTTACCAGGCGAACAAGTTGAGTGGGTACGTGTTCAAGAAGCTAATCAAAACTTAGCTGCTGATCAAATTCCAGCAACTTATGACCCTGTATTATTAGGTATTACCAAAGCCTCGCTTGCTACAGAATCTTTCATTTCTGCAGCCTCATTCCAAGAAACGACTCGGGTACTTACCGAAGCGTCGATTGCGGGTAAACGAGATGAGTTGCGCGGCTTAAAAGAGAATGTCATTGTAGGTAGACTCATTCCTGCCGGAACCGGTTTGGCTTATCACACCAGTAAGCGCCAAGGTGCGCAAATGGAAGTGACTATAGAAGCTAAGCCAACAGCGGAAGAAGTGGAACATGCATTAAGTCAAGCCCTAAATTCTAGCGAAAATACGGGTGAAAGTGAAAGGGATGCTTGACGTTGATGCCAAACCACTATAAACTGCCGCATTCGGAGTATAGAGACTGGGTTTTTTAGTTAAATATCATATAAATTGGAGTGTTGAGTATGCCGACGACCAACCAGTTGGTACGCAAGAGTCGTGAGTCCAGAGAAGTCATAGTAGGCGTCCCTGCGTTGAAGCGATGCCCACAAAAAAGGGGTGTATGTACACGTGTTTATACCACAACCCCTAAAAAGCCAAACTCTGCGTTACGTAAAGTTGCGCGGGTATTGCTCAGTAATGGTATGGAAGTGACTGCCTATATTCCGGGTGAAGGTCATAACTTACAAGAACACTCTGTAGTGTTAATCCGTGGTGGTCGTGTTAAAGATTTACCGGGTGTGCGTTATCAAATTATTCGTGGTGCATTAGATACCAGCGGTGTGACTAAGCGTAGACAAAGTCGCTCACGTTACGGTGCTGAAAGACCAAAAGATAAGAAGTAAGGTTTATTATGTCAAGACGAAGCAAAGCAAAAAAACATCAAATTAAACCAGATCCACGTTTCGGATCTGTATTAATTGCGAAATTCATTAACCATATCATGAATAGTGGTAAAAAATCTGTAGCAGAAAATATTGTGTATACCGCTTTAGATAAATTAGCGGATACAAGCAAACTAACAGTAGATGATGCTTTCAGTAAAGTATTAAGCAAAATTAAACCTGTTGTTGAAGTGAGATCGCGTCGTGTGGGTGGTGCTACTTATCAAATTCCTGTGGAAGTAAGACCTGAACGCCAATTAGCTTTAGCCATGCGCTGGTTGATTGCAGCCGCAAGAAATCGTTCTGAAAAAGGTATGATTGCGCAATTAGCAGCAGAAATGCTAGATGTGCTCGCCGGTCGCGGTGAAGCCGTCAAAAAATGCATTGATACCAAGAAAATGGCAGATGCCAACCAAGCATTTGCACACTTTCGTTAAAAGATTTATTAACTCGTGTAAATATTTAAAAATTTGAGGATAAACCCGTGGCAGTACGTGCAACACCTATAGAAAATTACAGAAACATCGGCATCATGGCTCATATCGATGCGGGTAAAACCACGACTACTGAACGTGTTTTATTTTACACCGGCGTTTCACACAAAATTGGTGAAGTGCATGAAGGTGCGGCCATTATGGACTGGATGGAACAAGAACAAGAGCGTGGTATTACCATTACTTCTGCTGCAACCACTTGCTTCTGGTCTGGTATGGCGAAAAATTATGTACAACATCGTATCAATATTATTGATACCCCAGGACACGTAGATTTCACGATTGAAGTGGAACGTTCATTACGCGTTCTTGACGGAGCGGTTGCTGTATTCGATGCGGTTTCTGGTGTTGAGCCACAATCCGAAACAGTATGGCGTCAAGCGAATAAATACCATGTACCCCGTCTTGCGTTTGTTAACAAAATGGACAGACAAGGTGCAAACTTTATGCGCGTCGTCGAACAAATTCGCAAACGTTTGGGTTCTACAGCAATTCCAATTCAAATTTCTATTGGTGCTGAAGAAAGATTTGAAGGCGTTGTGGATCTCGTGAAAATGAAAGCGATCTATTGGGATGAAGAATCTCAAGGCGCAAAATTTGAATACCGCGATATTCCTGCTGATTTATTAGAAGAAGCGACAGATCGTCGTAATGAAATGGTAGAAGCTGCAGCAGAAGCCAATGAAGAATTAATGGAAAAATATCTTGAGTCTGGTGAGTTAACAGAAGAAGAGATTAAACGTGGTCTTAGATTAAGAACACTCGCAAATGATTTAGTTCCTGTTTTATGTGGCAGCGCGTTTAAAAATAAAGGCGTGCAAGCAGTATTGGATGCTGTATTGGATTACTTACCTTCGCCGATTGATGTGCCTCCCCTAGAAGGTGAGAGCGAAGATTTTGAGGAAGGTGATGTGAAGTTAGTGCGTCATCCACGTGATGATGAGCCTTTTTCTGCATTAGCATTTAAGATAGCAACTGATCCGTTTGTAGGTACATTAACCTATATCCGTGTTTACTCTGGTGTGCTGAACAGTGGCGATACCGTATATAACTCTGTAAAAGGCAAACGTGAACGTATTGGTCGTTTATTACAAATGCATGCGAATACACGAGAAGAAATTAAAGAAATTCGTGCGGGTGACATTGGTGCTGCAGTAGGCTTAAAATCAACTACTACAGGTGATACTCTGTCTGATCCCGACAAAGTGATTATATTAGAGAGAATGGTGTTTCCTGAGCCGGTTATTTCTGTTGCTGTTGAGCCAAAAACTAAAGTAGACCAAGAGAAAATGGGTATTGCTTTAAGTAAATTGGCACAAGAAGATCCTTCATTCCGGGTCCGTTCAGATGAAGAAACTGGCCAAACCATTATTTCAGGTATGGGTGAATTACACCTTGAAATCATTGTTGATCGTATGAAACGTGAGTTTAATGTTGAAGCCACTGTTGGTAATCCTCAAGTGGCATACCGTGAAACGATTAAAAAGACCGTTGAGCAAGAAGGTAAGTTTGTGCGTCAATCAGGTGGCCGTGGTCAATATGGACATGTATGGTTGAAGCTTGAGCCACAAGAAGCGGGTAAAGGTTTTGAGTTTGTAAATGCGATCGTCGGCGGCTCTGTTCCTAAAGAATATATTCCTGCAGTAAGCAAAGGCATACAAGAACAAATGGAAAATGGGGTTATTGCTGGATATCCAGTTGTGGATGTTAAAGTGACTCTGTTTGATGGTTCATACCATGATGTGGACTCTAATGAAATGGCGTTTAAAATAGCAGGTTCTATGGGCTTCAAAGAGGGTGCTCGTAAAGCCCAGGCTATCTTGCTTGAACCTATTATGAAAGTCGAAGTGATCACACCAGAAGAATACATGGGTGATGTCATGGGTGACTTAAATCGTCGTCGCGGTGTATTGCAAGGTATGGATGATACACCTGCCGGCAGAAGTATTCGCGCGTTGGTACCATTGTCAGAAATGTTTGGATATGCAACAGATATGCGCTCAATGTCGCAAGGTCGCGCAACATATTCGATGGAGTTTGCCATGTATAAAGAAGCTCCAGCGCATGTTGCTGAAGCGGTTATTAGTGGTAGAACATCAAAGTAAATTTTAATTCATGAAGGGGAGATAAAACATGTCAGCCAAAGTAGCGTTTGAGAGAAACAAACCGCATTTAAACGTAGGAACGATAGGACACGTGGATCACGGTAAAACGACGTTGACTGCGGCTATCACGAAAGTGATGTCTGAGACTATGGGCCGTGGTGAATTCAAGGCCTATGATCAAATTGATAAAGCGCCAGAAGAAAGAGCGCGTGGTATCACGATTGCAACGGCGCACGTAGAATACGAAAGTCCAAACCGTCACTACGCACACGTAGATTGCCCAGGACACGCGGATTATGTAAAAAACATGATTACCGGTGCGGCACAAATGGACGGCGCGATATTAGTTGTGAGCGCAGCCGATGGTCCAATGCCACAAACTCGCGAACATATCTTGCTTGCTCGCCAAGTTGGTGTTCCATACATCGTGGTATTTTTGAACAAAGCGGACATGGTTGACGATCCAGAATTGTTAGAATTGGTTGAGATGGAAGTCCGTGAATTATTAAGCAGCTACGATTTCCCTGGTGATGATACACCGGTAATTATTGGTAGTGCTTTGAAAGCATTGGAAGGTGATAAGAGTCCTATTGGTGAGCCAGCGATTCTTAAACTGGTAGAAGCATTAGATAGTTATATTCCACAACCTGTACGTGCAACCGACAAACCATTTTTGATGCCGATTGAAGACGTATTCTCAATTTCAGGCCGTGGTACTGTAGTGACTGGCCGTATTGAACGTGGCGTGATTAAAGTGGGTGAAGAAATTGAAATTGTGGGTATTAAAGACACAGTGAAAACCACCTGTACGGGCGTTGAAATGTTCCGTAAGTTGTTGGACAGAGGTGAAGCCGGTGATAACGTCGGTGTGTTATTACGTGGTACTAAACGTGAAGATGTAGAGCGTGGTCAAGTATTGGCAGCTCCTGGCACAATTAAACCACACACACATTTTGAAGCTGAAGTGTATATTCTGTCAAAAGAAGAAGGCGGACGTCATACGCCATTCTTTACAGGCTATCGTCCACAGTTTTACTTCAGAACCACAGACGTAACGGGTTCAGTGACCCTACCTGAAGGTATTGAAATGGTAATGCCAGGCGATAACGTGAAAATGGTTGTTAAATTGGTGGCACCGATTGCGATGGAAGATGGTTTACGTTTTGCGATTCGTGAAGGTGGCCGTACCGTAGGTGCGGGTGTTGTAGCTAAGATTATTGAATAATCATGTGTTCTGGGGCGAAAAATCTTTCGCCCCTTTCTTTTAGGCCAGTAGCTCAATTGGCAGAGTGGCGGTCTCCAAAACCGCAGGTTGTGGGTTCGATTCCCTCCTGGCCTGCCAAGATTAGCTAATAAAATTAGCAGCTTATAAAGTTTTAGTGAATACCTTTTAGTCTTTTAATTACAGACTGTGCCAAAATCGTGTCAAAATTTTAAACGACTTTAACATTTTCTGTATACTCCTCTATGTCTTTAACGCACAAATGAATATATCTTTCCATGGATTTCCAGCTTGCCCAACCACCTAATTTTTTAAGTGCTTGCAAAGGCGTACCTTCAACCGCATGACGAGTTGCCCACGTGTGTCTTAGATCATGCCATTTAAAGTTTTCAATACCCGCACGCTTTAATGCTTTTTCCCATGCAGTTGAATTAGGTTCCTTAATGGTATTACCTTCAAAAGTAAACACAAATGTATGATGCTTGCCGATTTGTCTCTCAAGCACAGTCATCGCATCTTCATTCAAAGGAACTCCAATAGGTTTTCCTGCCTTTGCATTTAAAGCACCAACCCAAGCAATTTTTTGCTTAAGATTGATCTGCGACCATTTCATTTTCGCAATATTAGATGATCTTAACCCTGTTGCCAGTGCAAAGACACACATATCACGAGTATGATCGGGAAGCTCAGCAAGTAACCTTTGTATTTCAGCAGGTGATAAAATTCTATTACGAGCCGGTGGCTCTTTAAGTCGCCTAATTTTAGGAACGACTTTGATCCACTCCCATTCATTTTTCGCACGATTTAATATTGCTCGCAGCAGTGTAAAATACCGATTCACAGTTGCATTCGAAGCACCTTCACTTTGCCGGATTTCAATAAGCTGATTGATCAACTCCTTATCAATATCAACCAAACGCTTATCGTAAAGATGATCATGAAACCAACGTAAAAAACGTTTGTCTTCTCTCATGGTTCGCTTATGATCCATTTCTTTAATCCAGCGTTTCGCAGCGTCTTGCCAAAGATACTTAGGCTTTTCACCTAATTTAACAATTCGCCACATTTCACTTTTTAAATTATCGTGAAACTCCTGAGCTAACGTTTTATCGGCAGTTCCAGTAGATTTGCGTATTCGCTGTCCATTGGGTGCCGTAAAGATTGCCCAGTAGATGTTGCCACGTTTAACGATTGACATCGCATTGCCTCCTTATTGTGGAAGCCTTGCAATCTTTCTTCAGGTGCAGGATAAGCTTTTCGGATATATTCAGCAAGATCTGCTTCCAGAAATACCCAGCGCCGACCAATTCGACCGCCTGGGATAAGTCCACGCTTAGCGCGAGATTGCAAGGTGTGCGGGTGAATCTTTAAGTAATTCGCCGCTTCGTTTATGTTGAATGTTTGCATACTGTTTAGTCATTAAAAATATCTGTCAGGGGCTAGGATAGATGGAAAAGTGTCACAGTTGTGAGACAACAAGATGATTTGTGTGGGTAATTAATTTTTTAAAAAGCCAGAAAAATATTATTTTCAGTGATGCCAATTATTGTTTAATATCCTAATTATTTTATGCATGTAACAACTTGAAAGCAAAAACAAATTTCAAATAATGACATCAAATTGCACTACACTGTGACATCAATTTATTTTAAAGTGATGTCAAAAAGATTTAAAATGGATGTCAATTTGGCACACAATTGATATCAGTAAAAATTATAAAAAATGAATAAAAATCATATTGTTAAACGTTAAAAAACGCAGCAATCTTGTTGCGACAGGTGTGTTAGTTTTAGGCTTTCTACAGGCGCGATTGAGCGCAATATTTTGAGGTTAATGCTTAGGTTTAAAGTGCAATGATATTAAGGCTAAAAAATAGTGGTTTTAGTGGTGGGCATCCAACCGACTAAAAATTAACAAATTATT
>JBEKTV010000032.1:0-8312 GCA_049515675.1 Gammaproteobacteria bacterium
ATAATACGCCTGGAGCATAAACGGATGATACAATCAAACTCTAACTCTTCCCAACCTATTTATTACGTACCTGATTACAGTTACTGGCCCATTATTGGCGCGCTGGCTTTAGGCTTTATGGTTTATGGTTTAGTCGGCATCATTCATGGTGTGAATACCTTAGACATGCTGATTTTTGGCGCAGGTATTGGCACACTTTTATTTATGGTGGCTGGTTGGTTTAATCATGTGATCAGAGAAAGCATGGGTGGACTTTACAGTCCGCAAATGGACCGATCATTTCGCATTACCATGATTTGGTTTATTTTCTCTGAAGTGATGTTTTTTGCAGCATTTTTCGGCACCCTGTTTTTCGTGCGCATATTTGCATTGCCCTGGTTAAGTGGCGCGCCAGGACATTATGAACTCACCGGACAATTATTATGGCCTGATTTTGTTTACAATTGGCCGCTGCTCAAAAATCCTGATCCCAGTATTGTTGGACCACAAGGTGTCATTCCACCTATGGGTATTCCATTAATCAATACTATTTTGTTATTAACAAGTGGTGTGACCGTTACTTGGGCGCATTATGCACTGAAAAAACAAAATCGTAGAAATTTAAATCTGGGTTTATTCTTAACTATTGCGCTTGCCATTGTCTTTTTAGGTTTTCAAGTCTATGAATTTGGCCATGCTTACAAAGATTTAGGACTCACACTGGCTTCTGGTATTTATGGTTCAACTTTCTTTATGTTGACCGGTTTTCACGGTTTACACGTCACATTGGGCACCATTATGTTGCTGGTGATATTTTTTAGAAGTCTTATCGGACACTTTTCACCTGAGCATCACTTTGCCTTTGAAGCCACCGCTTGGTATTGGCATTTTGTGGATGTGGTTTGGGTTGGGTTGTTTATTTTTGTGTATATATTTTAATAAATTGGAGACTTTAAAAATGACTTATCTAAAACGTGCTTTGTTAGTACTCATGACCCTAGGAAGTTCTTATGCGGTAATGGCTACAGAACAAGCCGCAGCTAATGATACTGTGGTACTTGCTTGTGATGTCAGCAAAAATCTTCTTGTGACCATTTCTTCTTCATTTAATTATAATGCTGGATCTAAAACTTGTTCTGTTATATTAAGCGAATTACAAGATCTTGATTTTACTTTTAAAACAGAACCGGTAGCCACAAGTAATGCGATTGTATACACGATGATATATAGTCCGCAAAGTTCTACATTATAAATTAAGTTTAATATCCGAAGGGATGCAACTGGATAAAACCAGTTGCTATTCCCGCTAATAAAATAATGAGCAATACCAAAGTAAATCCCGCGCGTATCATGAGGGTTTTTAAAGTGCGTTCGCTGCGTCCTTGATCTTTGATTAAATAGATGAGGCCTGTGCCGAGTGTAACTAACATGCTCACAATGATTAATATTAAAAATATTTTTACTAACATAATATTACCCCTCTAATTCTTGCCAACGTTTATAATCTTCATCCAACTGCGCTTGTAAATTTGATAATTGCTTAAAATTTTCATCTGTATAAAATACGGGATCCGTCATTTTTTCATTTAAATCTGCAATTTGTTTTTCTAATTTATTAATTTTAATTAATAAAGCATTGAGTTCTCTTTTATTGGTATCATCATTTTTAGGCGCCTTGGGTGGGCTTTGCGTTTTTTTAACCGGCGCTGCATTTTCTTGTCCAGACTGCCATAGCCAATCGCTATAACCACCAACGTAAGTTTTAAGCGTGCCATCGCCTGAAAACGCAATACAATGTGTGGCGATATTATCAATAAATTCTCTATCATGACTGATAATAATTGCAGTGCCTGAATAATTTTGTAATAAGGTTTCTAATACTTCTAAAGATTCAACATCAAGATCATTAGTCGGCTCATCTAAAACTAATAAATTTGCAGGTTTGGCAAATATTTTTGCCAGTAATAAACGATTGCATTCGCCACCTGATAACCCTTTGGCCAGACTTCTTGCCTTTTCAGGTGAGAATAAAAAATCGTTCAAGTAACTGATCACATGTTTGCGTGCGCCGTCTAATTCTATGGTATCTGATCCTTCAACCACATTTTCGATTAAGGTTTTTTCAGGATCAATTTGCAATCGATGCTGATCATAAAAAGCAATTTGGTTATGTGAACTTTGCGTGACTGTACCCGTATTGGGTTGTAAATTGCCCATTAATATATTGATTAACGTTGTTTTACCCGCGCCATTAGGACCAATGAGTGCAATTTTATCGCCTTTTTGTATCGTAATCGAAAACGGTTTAATAATAGGTTTATCATTTGAATAAGCAAAACTAATATTTTCCGCTTTAATCACGACTTTACTTTGACCTGTAGTCGCATTTAAGGTGAATGCAGGATTTTTTGATTGTTCACGGCGCTTTGCACGCTCAGCGCGCAGGGCGTCTAAATTTCTGACCCGGCCTTCATTGCGCGTTCTTCTAGCTTTAATGCCTTGTCTAATCCAAACTTCTTCTTGCGATAATTTTTTATCAAATAAAGCATTTTGGCGCTGTTCATCTTCTAAAGCTTTTTCTTTTAATTCTAAATACATGGCATAATTATTAGGATAAGATGTTAAATGTCCGCGATCTAATTCAATAATGCGGGTCGCCATTTTACGTAATAATGCTCTATCGTGAGTGATAAATAAAATTGCTTTAGGATAATTCAATAAAACTTCTTCCAGCCATTGAATAGTCGCCACATCTAGATGATTGGTCGGCTCATCTAATAATAATAAATCTGGCTCGCGCACTAATACTTGGGCAATTGCAACGCGTCTGCGCCAACCGCCGGATAATGTTGACATCAAGGCATCACTGGGTAAATCCAATTCGCTAATGACGCGTTCAATGCGTTGTTGCAATAACCAACCATTGGCTTTCTCAATTTGTTGCTGCAAAATATCCATACGTTTAAACGCAGCTTCATGATCTTCCCCAGTCGACATCTGTTCTAACACTTGATGATATTCATTCAATATTTTACCAATATCGCTCAATCCCATTGCCACTGCTTCATATACGGTTTGATCATTGGCAGGCAATAATGTTTGCGATAACATGGCAATGTCGATATGACTTTGCTTATCAATACTGCCACGGGTAGGTTTTATCTGCCCTGCAATAATCTTTAAAAAAGTAGATTTTCCTTCCCCATTACGCCCAATCAAAGCGACCCGCTCACCTGGTTCAATGGTTAAATTGACCTTATCAAGTAAGGGGACATGGGTGATGGAATATTCGAGCTGGTTGATGTGAATTACTGGCATACCGCTATTTTACCTGATAGACATTAAATATTAAACCTTAATTTGGATTTAATACTAATAAATTATACTTTCGATTTTACACTCCCTATGGGCAAAATTAATGACAATTAGAAATAATCTGTTACGCGCTTGGTACTATACCTCCCGTGATGAACTGTTCTTCAAGAAACACTCTACTTTTTATAAGCGTGTGGAAAAGGAATGTGCTAGAACCTTATTTGGCTCACAAGATTTAACCGAGCAAGAGATAAAAGCAGGTTATGGCTCCCCCATTGGCACTTGTGATTCATGGGGGACTTACTTTGCTGACAATTTAGGAAATTGGGCTTATGACCTAGGCCAAGGTGCACGGTGTTTAACCTATGCTTATAGTGGCTTAATGCTTATTCCAGAAAGTATTGTCATCCTGCTAAAAGAAAGTACTTACGCCTTAAATTTATATTTAAATGACTGTATCATTTCTGCTGCACTCGCAGAGTCTTCAGCCCGAATAGAAAATCTAAGCGCACTCACCATTTTGAAAATATTGGCTATGACCACGCATTTTCTAACTTGTCTTTTATCATTTTGTATTCACTTCCTGACCCGACTGCCAGAAAATTTATGTAGATTCACAATGATATCGGCATGGATATTAACATCAAGCTTGTCGCTCAGCATGAGTAAAGTATTTATTTTTGGCACTTTTGCAACAGTTGTAGGCGCCTTAATCAGTTCAGTGCTCGGGCAATGTATAGGTGATATAAAACAAACTTTGTCTGATATAAATCATCCACAACTCAACTACCATTATCCTCTTTATAATGCTTGGCGACATGTAAAGCATACTTTTTTACCCATGGAACAAACACAATTGGATTTTTATCAAGATCTTGTCATCGATCCAATAGAAACCATCAGTACAGAATTGACAACCTTTACTCTAAATAATTGATCTCATTCCAATCAGCAGATATTTTTATAAACCGCTTCACATTCATCAAAATTCCTGATTTAATTTATCATTCAGGAACCACGATAAATACAATAATGAGGAGATTATCATGAAGGACCATCTAGCCCTATTTGAAGAATATAAAATTCGCCGTGTATACGATGAGAAATTAGCACCAAGCGATGGTGAAAAATACTTTACAGATGTCGCCAAAATTATTTATTTCGATGCCAATACTCCGGCGTGCGCATTTCAATCAGGCGGCTTTGGGTGCGGGTGAATTCTGTTTTTAAATCTTTGCCTTGATAAAGATCTAATACATCTGCGGCGGCGCTTAAAATTAAAATGATTTTTTTATCGTATAATACATCTATTAAATGTACAAAACGTCGCACTGCGGCATCATCTTTTGCAGCGCACACGGGCATGTTGGTAATAAAGAATGTTTTAAATTGCGAAGCTAATGTTAAATAATCTGGATATGCGCGCGGTTTTTCGCACAGTTCTGCAAAGGTAAACCACACTGTATCTGCAGCCAGCGCTTTTGTTACAAACTCACGGCCGTGAATTAATATTTTTTTATCAAGCTCAAACACTTGATTGCTTATTTGATCAAATTCTTTCGCGATATGTTTTTCATTTTCAGTAGTTAATGGTGTGAAAAATACGCCTGATTCCGACAGGGTTTTAATGCGATAATCTTGACCTTCACCTATCGAAATCACTTCCGTGTGGTGCTGTATAAGTTTAATTGCGGGAATAAAATTTTGTCTTTGTACGCCATTTTTATATAAATTTTCTGGCGCTGTATTTGAGGTCAATACTAGTACTACGCCTTGTGCGTGTAATGCGGTAAATAATCTTGCTAAAATCATGGCGTCAGCCACATCATCTACCATCATTTCATCTAAACATAATATTTTAATTTTTCTGGCAAATGCTTTCGCGATTTGCACTAAGGGATCTTTTTCATGTGGGTTTGCAAACATTTGTGCATGCACATATTGCATAAAAGCGTGAAAATGCAGGCGTTCTTTTTTTTGACCGGGCAGCTGTGCAAAAAACATATCCATTAACAAAGTCTTACCACGACCCACAGGGCCATAACAATAAATACCTTTGGGTGTGTTTTGAAAAAATCCACGCCAACCTTGATAGGCCAACATATCTTGTTGCAAGCGATTAAATGCTTTGATAACTTTTTGTTGCGATGTATCAAATTCCATGTATTCTATCCAATGATATGAACGCTAAAATTACAACCTTAGATGTCAATGGCCTAGTTGTCACGGTGACGTACAAATCCGTTAAGAATTGGTATTTGCGCGTATGCCCACCTGATGGCCAAATTAAAATGACTGCACCGCGATGGATGTCTCAAAAAGCCATTATTGAAATCATTGGCTTACAATCTGATTGGATTATACAGCATCAACAAGCCATCAGTATATTGCCGCCTGCGCCCATATTTAATCGTCGCGACCGCTTACAATTACAATTGCAAGCTGAGCCACTATTTTCCAAATGGCAGGCGATTATTGGCGTTGCCATCAATGAATGGCGGATTAAAAAAATGACCACCCGTTGGGGCACTTGTAATATTGAGGCTAAGCGTATTTGGCTTAATCTTACCCTGGTTAAAAAACCGATTGAATGCCTGGAATATATTATCGTCCATGAATTGGTACATTTGCTTGAGCGTAACCATAACCGTAGATTTTATGCGCATATGGATAGATTTTTGCCGAATTGGCGGGAAATTAAGAAAATATTAGATGCGTAGTTATACTATAATGTAATTTTGGCCATATAAATAAAGGATTATTTATGCTGCAATATATTGAATGGATGCACTCCACGATTGATAGCTATATACAAGTCGCAAGTACAGTCCATGAGTACCTGCCTAATCTTATCGGGGCTTTGATATTCTTATTTGTGGGCTGGCTTGCAGCACACCTGGTGAAATTTGTCGTTTTAAAACTAGGTACGGTTTTGCATAAAGTCATTGCGACTGTTGCCAGCCAATTTGGTTTTGGGAAAATTAAACCACATCCTGCGATTACCAGTATTATCGCTAACACCTTGTTCTGGATCATTATTTTATTTACTTTAGGCACTATTTTACGCACGCTCGGTTGGCCAGGATTTTTATTATTGCTACATGATTATTTCCCACGCTTACTTGGAAGTCTCATGATTTTACTGAGTGGTTATGTGATTGGACACTTAATCGCTTATATGATGGTCAACTACAAAGGCATTAAAGAAGTTAAATATGCGCAAACTTTAAGTAAAATTTCAAAACTCATTATTGTCAGCTTTGCAGTTGTGATGGCATTAGAATATTTAGGCTTTGATATGATGTTGTTTAAATATTTATTTTTAATCATCATCACGTGTGTTTTACTTGGCGCATCGCTTGCTTTTGGCGTCGGCGCGCGTCATGCCATTAGTCATTTACTGGCCATGCGTAACGTTAGGCAGTTTTATCATATAGGCCAAATTGTGAAAGTCAATGATATCAAAGGCCAAGTGATAGACATTAAATCGCATGTGATTATTCTACAAACCAAAGAAGGTAAAGCGATTGTGCCTGGCGATATCTTTTATGAAAATATCACGCTTTTATTAGACACTGAAAAAAATGCATAATGAACTTGTTCATCAGTTTCTAAAAAAACACCCGCAAGAATGCGCACGCGAGATGGAAAATTTTTCGCTAGATGATATTTTGTTATTTATTCAGCAGTTAAATAAAAAAGAAGCCGGACTAATGATGAGTAGCTTAATGCCATCAATGGCCGCCGTGTGCTTTCAAAATTTACCTATTGATCAAAGTAAAGAGATTATTAAGCACTTACCTCTCAATACATTAAAAAAAGTATTGCCCCGCATTCATGAAGAACTGCGAGAGTCTTTTATAGAGATGTTACCAAAAAATCAAAAAATTGCTTTGCAACATGCTTTGAGTTTTGCGAGTAATTCTGTAGGCGCTTATATGAATACCCGCGTTTTATTTTTACCTATAGAACATACTGTGGGACAGGCGGTTAATCTTATCAAAGATTTTTCCGATGAAATTGATTCGCTTATTTTTTGTATAGACAATCAAACTGAATTGCAAGGTATGGTTTATCTTAAAGACATTATGCTCGCACCACATGAGCAAGCAGTCAGTCATTTAATGCAAGACTGCCCGCTGGTGTTATTAACAAGTATGAATATACAAACTATTGCCTTAAATGAAATTTGGCAACATCAAAGTATTGTACCCGTTACTGATGAACACAACATATTATTAGGTATTTTAGAATACAGTAAAGTCGTGAATGAAATTCAGCAATTACTTTTTAATGACCGTAAAGAAAATATTGCCGACTCGCTTGCGCATATCATGTTTATGTTTTCTCATGCGGCTGAAAATATTCTGAATGAACTTTCTGAATTATCTACGGGGGCAGACCATCATGACCATCATTGAACACGCGCTGCAGGAAAAATTTTTGCAATTACACCCTGCTGAATCTGCCAACATTTTAGAAAAAATGCATATTGAAAAAGCAACCAGTATTATCAGCGCGCATACGCCTTTAATCATAACGCCTATTTTTGAGAAAATTTCCCCGGATATTGCTTTACTCATTGCCCAGCATTTGCCCGAAGATTATGTTGCTAAAGTACTTGAGCATTTATCTACTTATTATGCAGTAGGCCTGCTTGCGCGTTTTTCAAATATTAAACGTGAAGCCATTCTTGATTTGTTACCTGATAAATATAAAAAATTTTTGCTAAAAGCGCTTAGCTATCCTGAAAATAGCGCAGGGGCATTAATGGAACCTGATTTTATTACCATGCATTCGGACATCACCGTACAAGATGCCGTTGCGCGCTTACATCATATTGAGCAATATAAAATTGCACGCGTGATTTATATTGTCGATGATGAATTTCATTTAAAAAATAAAATTGAATTACAAACTCTATTACTTGCACCTAAAGATGCAAAACTAAATGAGCTCACTAGCCCCATCACGGCCTATGTACAACTTACAGATGAAAGAGAGCAAGTGGTTAATGT
>JBEKTV010000033.1:0-16119 GCA_049515675.1 Gammaproteobacteria bacterium
CAAAAAAACGCACCGCTTACTCTGAAGGTTTGAAAATACATCGCGCTGCGGTTTTGCAAGCGCAACATGATATGCAAGCGCTAGAGCAACAAACACAATAATCAATAAATGACATTAAAGAACTCAATAGCCAAATTTCTATCGCGAAAAAATATACCAACCGTGGTTTACAATTCTTAGATTTAATTCAAGAAGGTAATATCGGTTTGATGAAAGCGGTAGATAAATTCGAATATCGCCGTGGTTATAAGTTTTCAACTTACGCCACCTGGTGGATTCGTCAAGCAATTACTCGCTCGATTGCCGACCAAGCGCGTACCATTCGTATTCCTGTGCATATGATTGAAACGATTAATAAACTCAATCGTATTTCTCGTCAAATGTTACAAGAAAATGGATATGAACCTACGCCCGAAGAATTGGCTGAGCGTATGGAATTACCCGAAGATAAAATTCGTAAAATTCTAAAAATCGCCAAAGAACCAATCTCCATGGAAACTCCAATTGGTGATGAAGATTCTTATTTAGGTGATTTTATCGAAGACACTACAGTATTATCGCCAATTGATGCAGCCACTACTCGCGGTTTACAAGAAGCCACAACGGCAGTATTAGGTACTTTAACCCAACGCGAAGCCCGCGTATTACGTATGCGTTTTGGTATTGAAATGAATACAGATCACACCTTAGAAGAAGTCGGAAAACAATTCGACGTCACCCGTGAGCGTATTCGTCAAATCGAAGCCAAAGCCTTACGCAAATTGCGTCATCCTTCAAGATCAGAGCAATTACGCAGCTTCTTAGAAGACGAGGATTGATTGTAGCGGGGTAATTTTGTTATTATTATCCTTCCTTCGGGCCCATAGCTCAGTTGGTTAGAGCAGAGGACTCATAATCCTTTGGTCCTAGGTTCAAGTCCTAGTGGGCCCATTAATCATTATTCTTTCTTATAGCCGAAATTAAAACCAGTGTTATTATTAGTAGTAGTAGCACTCTCAGAATTCGTCGGTGCAGAAGATGGCTGTACAAATGCAGTTAATATCATCTTTGTTGGCGCGGTACTTGTTGTGTTTGGCGCCAAATGCATATTGTCTAGAGTAGTCGTTAAAACTTCCATTGCATCAGGATCATTAGGTAATGGCGGAAAGCTAGGCGTAGATTCAACACTGTTGATTCGGATTTCATTGCCATTTATTTCTAATGATGTTAAGTCAGTTAATGATTTTGATTTTAATGCTGGTGTGGGCGGCGGCGTATCTGTAAGTTTATGAAGAAGATTTTTAACAGATCTGCTTTTTTTCATGGATGGAGATTGTTCTGCGCCTACCTTTGCATGTAAGGCATTTTCATGTCTAGAGCGCGAGGACTTTTTGTCATCCATGCTATTTTCTCTTGATGAGTTACATGTAGTATATACGGATTATGTGAATTACATTATGGTTTTTATTATTTTATCAACATCTTCATCAGAAAAAGTCGGTTCAATTGTAAGCTTGGCGACCTCTTCATACAAATGATCGCGCTCTTGATGTTGTTTATCTAAAAATGCTTTTAGATCGGTAATAGGTAATAATGGAATGCGTCCATTTTTCATTCGCTCGATTTGCATGGGTATCGAAACTTTTAAATACACAACAAATTCTGGAGCGAGTAATTTTCTATTTTCTTCTGTAGCAATTACGGCTTCTTCTAACAATACGACTTTATTTTCTTGTGCTATATAATGCGCAATAATTTCTGCTTCACAGTGATGAAAGGCCATCTCCCCTGCTTGACTAAGAATTTCATTTAAATGCCGGCCTATGTAGCGCTCTAAGCTTGGATTAGCATCAATAAATTGCCAACCGAGCCTTTTTGCTAATGCTTCACTCAGCAAGGCCTTGCCCGCACCCATATGGCCGATAATGAATATACGTTTAATTTTGTTCATATTAATATCCCTCATTTCTGTAGAGATTATATCTTAAACTATTAATCAAAACATGGCTTTAGGCAAAGGTGGCGAACTGAATTATTTCTGAAACTTGACTATTTAAAATTCATCACATATTTTTACTGTGAGCAATGGATATGTTGACAGGTGACTATGTTCCAAAAGACAGTTACTATCGAAAACAACCGCGAAGTGACTATCGATTATTTCCCTTTTACTATTCCCGATGATAGTGAAAAAACATTAGATGAGCATGAAGCATATCAAGCATTCTTAATCGCGCAGTTATCTTATTATGCATCGATACTCAAAGCCCCCACTTTATATGCACTTGATTTATATAATCGCAATAATTTAGATTGGAAGCATTCCATATTTAATCCTGTGCTTGGGGTGCTGGGCACCATTGCTTCGTTACCGCTTTTGGCATTAGGTACGCTGATTGAAAATTACAGCATAGCGTTAGCAGAAAAGCAGATACAATATTATCGCTCGCCTAAAGTTCAACATCACTCGATAGATAAAAATAAACCTATCGGTTATGGCACATACAATATTGCTATGCTGCCTAATTTTTTGTGCAATGATTCCAGATTGGATGAAGCCGAAAATCGCTTACCCTTTATTATAAAATCTGTACGCGATGCAGCAGATAAAGTCGCTGTAGTTTGCATGCAAGAAGCATTTTTACATCAAGAAAAATTAATCGCAGGCTTAGAGGATCTATATCCATTTTGTCTTCATAATATTGCGCCTGATCCATTGTTTTTAAAAAACAGTGGCTTAATGATTTTTTCTAAAATTCCCATTATAGAAGGTTATTATTTTCGCCCGCCATTGCCATTAGTCACACCTGTTGATGATGACAATGAATACTCTCATATTTTGCCGGATGGGCTTTCTACTAAAGGTGTTGTTATGGTTTATCTTGCCAATGGTGATATCGTGATCAACGGACATTTTCCATCTAATGCAAGTACTGATCCAAAAAAACAAGCAGTAATAGAGCGATATCGACGTTACGCGATGATGATGACTATCATAGAATCACATCGATTTGCAGATAAGCTTAAAAAGGAAGGTAAAAATCCACAGCGAATTATTTTTTGTGGTGATACCAATTCACCTTGGGAAGAAGAAACTGGACAGATCACTTTACAGCGCCAAAAAAATGCGTTCTTCTTTAAACATTTTTCTAATTCTCGTAATGAGTCGCAACATGTGAGTGCGCACAATACTTGGAATGGCGGATATGGGGGATATCATTTTGATAAAAAACGTAAAGTGGCTTTTGATTATGTGAATGAACGCCTTCTTGTTCCTGTTGAACAAACGCATAAAAAAGTGACTGAAATTGCAAATGATCCACCTTATCCAAAAGGTCATGTTTCAGATCATAAGTATTCATACAGATATCCTGACGGGCAGACAAGCAATATATCGCCAACGGCGTCGCCAGGAAGTAGACCACAAAATAGCTCAGTAGATTCACAATTAGGCTTGTTTAAACTAAATTACTAACGCTCAAAAAATAATAGAAAATAAAATAGTCATACTGTTAGAAAATTTTATGCCATAATTCTCATGATTTGATACCGCGTACTTCTCCCGCCACTTTGTAATTTTTCTATACATTTTTTCTGTAATAAATCACTCAAATGTCGCGTCGCGGTGGCTTTACTCACTTTTGCAATTTTTTGATATTGGGTGGCATTAATGCCTTGTGGAAAATGATGTTCTTCATCTAATAATTTATTGAGCACTTTACGTTCTTCATCATTTAAATCAGTATTTCTATGATATTGCCAAAATTTTATTTTAAACAAAAGACGCTCGATATGATCAATTGCATTTTTTATGGAGTCTTCTAATGTATTTAAAAACCAAATAATCCAAGGTGTAATTTCTAGGTGTTTACTTTGTTCTAATGATTGATAATAAATTTTACGATGCTGTAAAATACACACCGACATCGCATAAAAATGAATACTTGCTTGATCAGCTTGTGCGAGCGCAAGATCGGTTAGGGCACGACCAATACGTCCGTTACCATCTTCAAAAGGATGAATGACTTCAAACCATAAATGACAAATCGCTGCACGTATCAAAGGATCAAGCGAGGTATTTTCTCGACTTTGGTTAAACCAATTGATAAATAATTTTATTTCATGGTCCAATCTTTCACGTGGTGGTGCTTCATAATGAATGGTTGGATTATCTATTTTGCCTGAAACAATTTGCATAGGTTCAGAACCACGCAATTTTCCTACTTGAATTGAGGTCAATGAAAATTGATCTTGCGGAAAAAGCCATTGATGCCATTTAAATAATCTCTCCAAAGTCAAAGGCTCTTTTATATTTTGAATACTGTCCAGAATGATTTCCGCCAATCCTTCAGAACGCGTAGAAGAAGAATGGTTTTGTTGTTGGTTTAAACCCAAACGTTTAGCGATAGATGATCTCACTGAAGCTGCATTTGGATACTCTCCTTCTATGGCTGAAGAAGTTAGGATATTTTGGACTAAAGTATCTAAAGTTGCTTCTAGGCTAAATTGACTATCAGGCACACTTATTTTGCCTAATAATAGTCCTTGCTGGTAGCGAATCCTTTGAATGATAGGTTGTAATTCCTCATCATTCCAGTGAAATTGAGGCCAATGGGGCTGTTGCCAGATCCACTGTATCTTATTGATATTCATTTGAATTTTCTCCATATGAGCCTATTATAGCATATATTCGGCTCATTTTGTGAGCCGAATAATGAGGCTATTCGGCTCATGAAGATAGAGAATTAATGGGTTAGTGATAACTTATTGCACACGCTTAACCGATTCAATCACAACTGGCGTCACCGGTACATCTTGATGACCTTCTTTGGCTTCAGTGCGCTCGCGGGCGATTTTATCAACAACATCCATACCAGAAGTCACATGGCCAAAAACCGCATAGCCGGGTGAAGAAGCATGATAATCTAAAGCAGGATTATCGGCTAAGTTAATAAAAAATTGTGAAGTCGCAGAATTAGGGTCATTAGTACGTGCCATTGCAATGGTACCACGGGTATTTTTTAAGCCATTATTCGCTTCATTTTGAATCGGCGCATCGGTAGGTTTTTGACGGAATGCTTTAGTAAATCCACCGCCTTGAATCATAAACCCTGGGATTACGCGGTGAAATAAAGTGTTATCGTAATAACCCTTATCCGCATACATTAAAAAGTTTTTGGTAGAAATAGGGGCTTTTTCTTGGTCTAATTCAACGATGATTACGCCTTGGTTGGTTTTGATTTCAACTGATGGGTTGGCAGCGAATATAAACGCTGAGAAAAATAAGCCGCTGAAAAATAATACAATTTTGCTAAGTCTTTCCATGATATTAATCCTTTGTTAATAATGGCGAGAACTATAGCATTTTTGTTGAAAAAAAACATCTATCCTTTTGTGTAGTTTGCTTTAATTAAGTTGAACTATATACTTATTAAATAAATTGCTGCTAGGTCTTCTCAAGAACCGGCTAAACTTAATAACTATTAGTTCATAGAATTACTATATATAAAGAGGTTTTTATGATTATTCGTGTAGTGACTTTCTTTTTGGTCATTATTGCAGTGCCCGCAATCCTTATTTCTTTACCCGTTTGGGCTGAGGATACAAAATTCACGATTACCGTCGCGTATGCAGAGGATTATACCGGCGATGCAGCAGAATATTTGAAATTATATCAAGCTACGGGTAGTTCTTACTGGGAAGTAATGCATGGTCCCATAACTATACCTTCATGGACTAAGACTACTTCGAATGATCGTAGAGATTCTAAAATAGCTTTGAAGATTGGAGTTGAGAAAACATGTTCAGTGAAAGACTCAACCAGTAATGTTATTACTGGAGATGCTACGGACTTAATCATCAATGTTGCTGCAAATGCTTCTTGCGTAGTGAGCTTCCTAAAGCCAATTAGAAATTGTACTGATCTACAAAATATGATCACTGAAAATAATTATATTTTATTGCCAGAAAATGGTGATGTCATTGATTGCACCGGTGTTTCATTCACGCCGATTATGCCTTTTAAAGGTAATATTGTGGGAGATGGAAAAACCATTGAGAATTTAGTCATCAGTGACCATGGTTTAGAACAGGTAGGTTTGTTTGAATCTTTTTCTGGATCAATTGAAGATATTAATTTTAATCATGTGAAAGTCGGTAGCGAGGGATCTAGCTATAGTATTAGAGGTTTAATTGCCGGAAAATCATCTGGAAGTGTAGTTGACAATATCAACGTGACTGATCTTATCGTGTACGGTGGTAGTGAAGCACGTGGAAGTGCTTCAGGCGGAATCTTTGGTAACGCTGTAGATGCAACTTTGACTAAGGTTGTAATTAATGATATCCAGTTTACAAAAACCGCTTATTTCGGTGGATTAATAGGTATTGCTGGTAACAATGTGAGCATAAAAGATTCACTAGTTGCCGGTTGGACTGATAATGCATGCCCAAATGTATCCACGTGTAATTGCAGCAATACATCGGGAACTGTTTGTGGAGCGGGCGGTTTGATCGGCTACGTTAAAGATGGAAAAGTCACTATTGATAGTTCAGCAACCAGACCGAACGATTCTGGCCAGAATAAATTATTGACGGGTCAAGGCTGGTCTGGTGGACTGGTCGGTCAAGTGGATAACACTAGCAATACAAAGCTAGATATAACCAATAGTTACTCAAGACTTGATGTGAATTCAAGGCAATATGCCGGTGGAATCATAGGCTACAGTACTAGCAATGCTAATAATATACAGCTTACAAATGTTTATTCTGCAGGTACATATAATACAAACTATTTTTCACCTAACTATGAAAATGGTAGTAAAGCAATAGTAGGTGGTGTGCTTTTTAATTGTTGTCAGCCAGGATGTGATGAGTCTTGGTGCTGTGACCCAAATTGTTGTGATCCTAATAAAGATAAAAACTGTAAAGTAAAGACTAAGAGTGTTGTTTCTCGTCATAGTTTTTTTGATAAAAACAAAATGGGTACAAAGACTACTGGCTCAGGTGATTATAATGAAACCACAAGCACATGGTCGGTAGAAAAAACTACCGCTGAGATGCAAAGTCCAAGTATTTATGCAGCTGAAAGTTGGCCAACAGATATTTGGTGTTTGTCTAATGGCGCCTACCCCACTTTACATGCTATAGAGCCTTGTAAACAACCTTAAAAATAATGACAATCTATATATATTCATAAAGGGCAGCCTAGGTTGCCCTTAATTTATTGTGATACAGGTTGCTATAAATAAGCTGATCTATATACTAAATAAATTGCTGGTAGGTCTGGTTAATAACTGAATAAACTATAAAACATAACGTTTATTGAACACATATACAAAAGAAGGTTTTTATGATGAAGCGCAGTGCGATGTTTTTATTGGTGATTTCTGCGGTTTCTGCAATATTCACTTCATTACCTGTTTGGGCAAATGGTGACAACAAGTTAACGATTGTTGTTACCTATAACGAAGAGACTACTCCTGCAGCGACAAAGTTAACCTTATATAATGACCAGAGCGAACCTTGGCAATATTTTAATTACATTACAAACCCTACATGGACCGGTACAACGATTAATAATATTCCTTCGGATTCAAAAGTGACTATGACATTTGGTAAAGAGACAACTTGTTCTGTTCTTGATAGAACAGATAAAGTCATTCCAAGAGATATTACTGAGGTATTTATTACCGTCATTCAAGATGGTGATTTAGCGCCCGCTTGTGTTGCTGACTTTACAAAGCCAATTAAAAACTGTGATGAATTACAAAATATCTCTAATGTTACTAATTATTCTTTGATGCCTGAAAATGATACTGATATCGATTGTAGCGGTATTGAATTTACACCGATTAGTAATTTTTCTGGCAGTCTTATAGGCAATGGAAAGACCATTAAAAATTTGACCATTAAAGATAATGGTCAAGAAAATATAGGTTTATTTGAAGATTTTTCTGGAAGCATCTCTGATGTTAATTTTAAAGACGTAATAGTTGGTGGCACTTATTCTGCTTCAAACTTTAGTAATAGAGGTTTAATTGCAGGGAAATCCTCTAATGCAGTTATTGAAAATATCAATGTGACTAATCTCCGTAGGTGATGCAGTAGATACGAAATTGTCTAAGATCATCATTCAAGATATCAATTTTACCAATACTGCTTTTATCGGTGGATTAGTGGGTAAAGCGGGTAAAAATGTGGCTTTAAAAGATGATCTAGTTGCTGGTTGGACGGATGATCTTTGCCCAAATGCGTCTTCTCATAATGAGAATGCATGTGTACCCAATTCATGTCCTGCTGGCGCAACAGGCTGTGCCATAGGTGGTTTAATTGGCATAGTTGTCGGCGAAAATGTAACCATTGATAGTTCCGCCACCAGACCTAATAAAAAAGATAACGAAGACGTTGGCACTAGAATTACAAGTCATTCATTGGGCGGTGGACTTATAGGAACTGTTGCGCCGGAGGGTGCAACACTAAAAATTAACAATAGTTATTCAAGGCTTCGAGTCGGGTCACTATTTTATGCGGGTGGAATCATTGGTTATAGTGCCGGTATAAATAACAATATAGAGCTCAATAATGTCTATTATGCGGCTGAAATAGTTGCTCAATATCATTATCCTAACCACGAGCATGGTTCTAAAACGATATTAGGTGGCATGATTGGTAGCAGTCCAGTTAACAAACCTTATTGCAAGCCCAACTGCGGATACAATGGCTGCTATGATCCTAATTGCCATGTTTTGACTCGAAGTGTTGTATCCCATAATAATTTTTATGATAGTGATGTTAAGGGACAATATACTTCAGGCCCCGGTGATGATAATCGAACTGTAAATCCCAACACCAGATCTAACGAAGCAAAAACTGTAGATATGCAAAAACCTGCAATTTATACGAACGCAGAATGGCCAACCGATATTTGGTGTTTACCACAAAATTCTGCGTTTTATCCAAAGCTAACTGCAATTGAAGGATGTCAGTAAAGGACAGAATTGCTGCTTATCAATGTGGATTGATAAGCAGCACATGTTTAGAATCTCATTACCAAATTTCCAGAAATCAATTGACTGTTTGCATCATGGCTTGATGCAAAAATCGCATTATATTCTGCAGAAAGACCAAAGTTATCATTAAACATATATTCTAGACCTGCAGCTAAAACAGGCAAGAACTCATCATGTTTTTGCTTATCAATGGTGTAAGTACTGTTATAACCTGGCGGTAAAGGTTCAGCGGGGATGATGTCAGGATCAATTTCAACATCAATACTAGTCTCAACTTCATAAATATTATAAGCTACACCACCTTTAAGTAATAGCGCAAATTGACTATCAGTGGTAAAGGGCAGACGAATAACGGCTAATAAATCAGCCGCCTGAAGTTTAGTTTTGCTTTGTGCATTTTCATCAAGCGTACAAGTTACTACAATATCTGGAGGTATTGTACATGGATTTGGCGCTGAGTTAAGCGTATCTTCAGAAGTTTGGTTAAATGAACTAGTCACATTATCAAAAAGACGATATCCGAGTTCAAAACCAAAAGTAGAATTAAATGTAAAAATAGCCCCATCGAACTCAGTAGGTTCACCTTCAAAAATATCCCATAAATATCCAATTGCAGCGCGTCCACCGAGGACAGTTTTTGAATCATACTCATATTCCACAGTATTAAAAAAAGCTTCATTGATAGCTTCACTGGGATTACTCTCATTGATGGTGTGTTCATAATCAATATCAAAGCTAGTGATTTGTTGAAAATCAACAAACCCTCCACCTACGCCGATAGTGGCATAAAATCCTGAGCCGGGTTTTGCAAATGCGCTGGGCGCAACGCAGATAAGCACACAAGTTGAGAGATATTTATTCATAGTGATCCTTCACTTAAAGGCGGTAATACTCTTGATACTCTAGTGGATTTAGGTTTTAAAATCAACCATATTTTGATATAAAAATAGCTTACCATTTACGGGACTTTTTTCCTGAAAACGTAAGATATTTGTTTTTTCGGCAAGCTGTTCAAAATGCGCCTGCATTATTTTTTTAATATAATCATCATTATGTGCAAAACGTGCATTATTATGTAGTAAATAATCTTGTTGCTCAGTTAATTCAATTGAAAATAACAATAAGCCCTTTTGAGTGAGGACATTTTTGCACGCTGTAAATATTTTTTCTAAATCGCCAAAATAATTAAGTACATCTGAAGCAATGATTAAATCAAATTGTTTATCCGTATTTTTTAAATATTCGAGAATGTCAGATTCGATTAATTCATGATAAATCAGCTTTTTTTCAGCTTGTGTTAACATTTGCATTTAAATCCTGAAAATATTTCCCAACTAAGCCTGTGCCGCAGCCTAAATCTAAAATACTGGGATTTTTAGGCAGACTTTCGATAAATGGATTTAATAATTCGCGCAATTGCTGTGGCGTTTTATAGTTTAATATGTGCTCCATATGCTCATCATACGTATCGGCATAATGATTAAATAATTCTTGCACAAAAGTTTTTGGTGCCTCAGGCGGGATATCGTGTTGCTCAAACGCTTTGATTAAAAATTCAATACTTTCATTGTCAGGATTTAAGCTTTGCGCTTTTTTTAAATAATAAATCGCTAATTGATAATGATGCTGCATTTTATACAAAATCGCGATATTGTAATTGGCGGCATAATGATTGGGGTCGCGATCAAGTGTTTCTTGCATTTCAGCAATCGCAAGGTCAATCTCACCTTGTTGCATGGCAATTACGCCTCTATGATAATGCGCTTCAACCAGGGTTGGATCTAAAGCCATTGCTATTTCTAATAATGTTTTAGCCGTTGCGAGATCTTTTTGATGTAATTTTAATAAGGCAAAATTAAGATGGCCATTGGCATGCTCTGGTGCATTTTGGAATAAGATTTGAAATTGCTCGCTTGCTAAATCATCTTGATGTTGTTGCATCAACGTACAAGCAAGCAAATGCCGCGCATCGATATAATCAGGCTGTAACTCTAGGGCAATGTTTAATTGTGAAATAGCATCTAAAGGTTGCTGTAAAAATAATGATAATTGTGCCATTTGAAAATGCCCCTGCGGATACTCTGGCGCAAGTTTAAGCACTTGCTCAAAATGCAAGTGCGCTTTGTCTGTATCACCTATCTTAACTGCAAGTAAGGCGAGATTATAATGCGAAGGCACATGCAAAGGTTCAGCTTGTAAAATTTTTTCATACAACGCAATAGCCTCTTCAAGTTGTTCATCTTGCGTCAATTGGCGGGCGGTTTTGAAGTCTTCTTCTAGCATAGGGGAATTCTACATTATTTAAGTTTACAGGCAATAAAAAACCCGGACTAGCCGGGTTTTTTTGTTTTAGGATTATTTTAATGTTTTCCAAGTTTAGGTGGAGGATTAAATACATTCGTGTTACCTGTTTTTAGCGCTGGTTCTGCTAAATGTGCACGTTCGGCTTTAATTGTCTCTACAAGTTTATTAATTTGCGCTTCAGTTGGTTTTAAACCTTCAGGTGCTTGTATAGGGGCAGCCTGTGGATTATCAATTCTTCTTTGCGCTTCTTGTCTTGCGTAGAAAGCTGTTTCAAATTTAGCTTGGTCAGCTTTAAGTGATGCATATTCACGAACTGGTTTGCCAGTTGCAGCAAATTGCACATTCTTATCAGCAGCTTGCTTATAAAATTCTTTTTGTAAACTTGCATAGAGACTCACTACAGAACTAACAGCCTTGACAGCATCAGGGCTTTGTAAAGCGTGGTTTGTAGGAAGTTGCATTTTGGCCATTTCGTACCTCTAAAATTCAGTTATCGGACCTATAACTTGAATATACCAACTTCTTATAGGTCTGTCAAGGGTTTGTAATTATATTTTTATCAATAAAAACAACAGGTTAATATTATTTTACTGTCCCTATAATGTATATATCGGCGCTGTGGGCGGAATATTGAGAAATCGTGGTATTATTAGCACTTCCTTGGAGCAACCTAAATGAAATTACGCATAGCCACCCGTAACAGCCAGCTTGCCTTATGGCAGACTGATTTTGTAATAGCCCAATTACAGAAACTCTATCCAGACTTAGTCTGCGAAAAAGTAGAACTGCTGACCCAAGGCGATAAAAATTTATCAACATCACTTGCCAAAATCGGCGGCAAAGGTTTATTTTTAAAAGAATTAGAACAAGCCTTATTGCAAAACCAAGCCGACATTGCCGTACACTCTTTAAAAGATGTGCCGGCACAATTAACTGAAGGGTTAGAGCTCATTACTTTTTTAGCGCGAGAAAATCCTAGCGATGTTTTATTATCACAAGAGGGTGTGCGGCTGATGCAATTACCCAAAGGCGCTATTGTAGGCACATCAAGTTTACGCAGACAATGTCAATTAAAATCATTACGTCCGGATTTAAATTTTGAATGGCTAAGAGGCAACGTACCGACACGGGTAAAAAAATTACAGAATAAAGAATATGACGCAATTGTTTTAGCTTATGCAGGTTTAAAACGCTTAAATTTGCAAGAACAAATCAGCGAAACCTTAACAACATGTTTACCCGCAGTCGGACAAGGTGTGATTGTGATTCAATCACGTTTAAATGATAAAAATATGAAAAAACTCTGCGCACCACTTGATGATTTAAACACACGTATTTGCATTACCGCAGAGCGTGCAATGCATGCTTATTTAGGCGGTTCTTGCCAAACACCGATAGCAGGTTTAGCAACACTGCAAGACAATCAGATTTTATTACAAGGTTTAGTGGGCGCACCCGATGGCAGTCACATGATACGCGGGAACATAAAAGGCGCAAAAGAATCGGCTGCACAATTAGGTGAACAATTAGCCCAACAATTAATCGACCAAGGCGCGGATAAGATTTTAAATGCATGCAAAACAATTTAGCGTTTTAGTTACAAGACCTGATGGACTTGCAAAACCTTTAATCACAGCACTAGAAAACATAGGCGCAACTGTTTATCACTATCCAACTCTAAAAATAAAATGGTTACCCAATGAAAAACAAGTCCAAGATGCCATTCAACATTTAACAAATTATCATTGGCATATTTTTGTCAGCAAAAATGCAGTAGCAGCCGTCATCCCAGAAATAATAAATACTTGGCCAATCCAAGAACTAGAAAAATTAAACTTTGCAGCCGTAGGCCCAGGAACCGCAAAAGAGTTAGAAAATCTCATAAACAAAATTCAAATAAAGCATACGCAAAACCCCACAAAATTCAATCCAAACGGGTGGCCGAAGAGCTCCCTTTTCTCGCGCGCAGCTCGCGAGCACGAAAAAGGGAGTCGAGGACAGGCCCCGTTTGGCTGTGAGCCATCAGTTTTGCGTATTCCAATTATCTACCCAAATCAAGACAAAGGCGCAAAAGCCTTACGCAAAGAACTTGAACATAAAATCAAGAAGGACGATACTGTACTAGAGTGGTGCGGCGATAACCCAACTCCAGTTTGGCCAGGCGCAAAACAAGTCATGTGTTATCAAAGGGAAAAAAATCCCCAGTATTTTGAGATGCCAGGAACAGTAGATTATATCGTAGTCACTAGCGGCACCTCGATGGAATGTTTAGAGATAAATCAATGTCATCACAGCAAATTAGTGGTGATAAGCGAGCGCTTAATGAATCTTGCAAAAAAATCAGGATTTACTGGCAAAATTATTTTAGCCAAAGGCGCAGATGACGAATCAATTATGAATGCAATAAAAGGTGATTTAAATGAAAAAAATTAAATGGATATTCCCTGTTATCATTATTATTATCGGTTTTATTTTATGGCGCGTATATTTGCAAATGCCACTTTCACAAGTCCCACAAGCACCTAGCCCTGAACAAACAGCTATTCAACAACTTACAAACGAGCAAACGCATTTAGCATCACAAGTCAGTCAATTACAAGCGCAATTACATCATGCCACGCAAGCGTATACCTTGCCTGAAATTAATTATTATTTGAGTATCGCGCATGTACAATTATTTATTTTAAATGATGTTAAAACCAGTTTAAATATTCTGCGTTTTGTCCAAACCCGATTAAAAACCGCAAATGCACCACAAGCATTGCAAGCGGCGGTAGATGCCGATATTGCTGATTTAGAAAGTGCAGCGACACCGCATTTAGAATATGTGAATCAAAAAATAACCGAAGTGCAAAAGCAAATACTTACATTGCCACTGCGCCCCAAACAAGCCATAAAGCCTGAAGCAACGGAAACTACACCCGCAGAGTCAACATGGCATAAAGTACTGCATAATACTTGGGGCGAGCTGAAAAGTTTAATTCGCATTCAACCGCGTAATCCCGCTGTTGATTATGTATTATTTGATGAAACGATTTTACGTGAAACTGTAAAAGTAGAATTGCAACGTGCAAATATTGCTGCAGTGTTAGGGGAAACTGAGTTATATCAAGCAAGTCTACAACAAGCCATTTTGGCTGTGGAACAATTTTTTGATCAAAGTGATGCAAATGTGCAGCAAACCTTGAATACCCTAACTAATTTAACCAATCAAGTGGTAATACCTGATATTCCTAAAGCGGACCGCGCATATAATTGGGTGCAAACACAAGAGCAATCCGGAGTCGCACAATGAAAAAATTATTAATTGTATTATTAGTTTTAATTGTCAGTGTGTGGGCGGCACTGAAAATAAAAGCAGATCCAGGTTATTTAATGATTGTGTATCACGATTATGTGATTGATATGCCTTTATGGTTAGGCGTGCTTATTTTTATTGTCACATTTTTTGTGCTGATATTTGTATGGCGTTTATTAAAAGAAATTTATTTCACGCCAAAACATATTGTCGAATGGTATAAAGAAAAAAGTTTTGCCAGAGTAAGACGACGCACAGTGCGTGGGTTTTTAGCCTTAGCTGAAGGTCGCTGGAAGGATGCAGAACAATTACTCAGTAAAAACATTGATAAACGTCACACGGCTTTACTGAATTGTTTAGGCGCCGCAATCGCTGCACAATTACAAGGTAAAGAATTAGAGCGGGATGAATATTTAAGAATTGCTCACACTTATCACAGTCATGCGCAAATTGCGATTGGTTTAACTCAAGCGCGCATGCAAGAAATGCAAGGGCAATATGAACAATGTTTAGCCTCACTGCGCAGATTACAAGTTATGGCGCCAGATCATAAATTGGTTTTAAATTTAATGAAAAAAGTATTGCTAGAATTAAAAGCCTGGCAAGAATTGTTAGACGTGTTGCCTGATTTAGAAAAATATAAAATCATTACCGCAGATGAAACCTTTCGTTTAACACAGCAAGCTTATGTGGCTTTACTGATAAAGGCCAAAGCAAACGGCGGGGACGCAGTCGAAAAACTCTGGCAAGAAGTCCCGAAAAAATGGACTATGGATGCAGAATTATTAATACAATACATACCACATTTAATTTCTCATGGTGAACATGATGAAGCTGAAAATTTATTACGACAAAGTATTAAGCAACATTACGATTCACGTTTAGCACGCCTTTATGGCTTAATTTCGCCAACGGATAAAGACAAACAGTTAAAAACCGCACAACAATGGCTAAAAACACATCCTGAAGATCCGCTATTATTAATGACAGTGGGCCGATTATTGTATCAACATGAAATCTGGGGACAAGCTAAAGAGTTTTTATTAAAAAGTTTAACGATTGCGCCAAACCCTGAAACCTATTTATTATTAGGTGATTTATTTGCAAAAATGCAATCGACCATTCAAAGTCAAGAATATTATCAACAAGGGCTACAATTAGCCTGTCAAAGGAGTGGTGAATGAAACCAGTTGCAGTGATTTTATCAGGATGCGGTGTTTATGATGGATCTGAAATTCATGAAGCAGTATTAACCTTACTTGCAATTGAAAGAAATGGTGGACACTATCAATGTTTAGCACCACATATGAAATTTACTGTAGTGGATCATACTACGCAGCAGCCTACAAACGAGCAACGTGATGTTTTTACTGAAGCTGCGCGCATTGCACGCGGAAATATTAAACCACTTGCTAGCGCTTCTGCGGATGATTACAGTGCCATGATTTTTCCTGGTGGTTTTGGCGCTGCAAAAAATCTAAGTGATTTTGCACAAAAAGGCGAACATGCAACGGTTAATGCTGAAGTACT
>JBEKTV010000034.1:0-8025 GCA_049515675.1 Gammaproteobacteria bacterium
GTAGAAGCCAGTTTTTACAGCAAAAAGACGGATGCCAATATTATTACCATTTCAGGTGAACATTTAGGGGCGCTAGGCCAGATTGTGGCTTGGATCTGTTTTTTACTATTATTATACGCCGTTGCTGCTGCTTATATTTCCGCAGGCGGGGCTTTAGTTGGGCATTTTCTGCAAGAAGTGTTAGGACCGCAAGTGTCTTTGTATTGGGGCATGTTTATATTTATTGTTGGTTTTGCTTTGATAGTGTTATTTGGCATGGGATCAACTGATCTCATCAATCGCATTTTGATAGTGGGTTTGGTGGGCGCTTTTGTGTATTTGTTTACCAATATGGTTCCCCATGTCGATACCCTAAATTATGTGAAAGGTGATGTCACTTATATTTGGGCAGCAATTCCAGTGATTATTTTATCGTTCACTTCTAATATTATTATTCCTAGTCTCAAAAATTATTTAGATAATGACGCTAAAAAATTAACTCGGGTTTTATTAATAGGCGGATTAGTTCCCTTAGTATTTTATCTACTCTGGCAATTTATTATTTTGGGTGTATTACCCATGTATGGTGCACATGGTTTAGTGGCGATAGAACACAGCGCTTATCCAGTAAATGCTTTAACCCAAACGTTAGAATCTTATTTTGGCCTAAAAAGCGCCGCAGTGGCTGTAGGGATTTTTTCTTTTTGCGCATTAACGACGTCTTTTCTAGCCGTATTAGTAAGCCTGGTTGATTTTCTAGCCGATGGTCTTCGCATTAAACACATTACTAAATTTGGTAAAAAAATATATTTAGTCATTGCCGTGATCCCGCCATTATTATTTGCTTTATTTTTTCCCAAAGGATTTTTAGTCGCCTTAGGTTATGGCGGTGTATTCGTTGCCATTCTATACGGCATACTGCCTGCGTTAATGGTCTGGAAAGCGCGTTATCATAAAAACTTAACAACCAAAATGAAAGTGTTTGGTGGCAAACCCTTGCTGTGTATTATTTTATTAGCTTCCATAGCAATTATTTTCTTCCAAGTCGGTGCAACTTTAGGATTTTTACCGGTATGACCGTTTTAAAAAACGATCGTTTAATTCGCGCCTTGTTTCGCGAAAAAGTCGACAGAACGCCGATTTGGATTATGCGACAAGCAGGACGTTATTTGCCAGAATATCGAGAAATTCGGCAAAAAGCAGGCACATTTATGGATTTGGTGCAAAATCCTGAATTAGCAACGCAAGTGACGCTGCAGCCGATTGATCGTTTTGATTTAGATGCGGCGATTTTATTTTCAGATATTTTGACTATTCCTCATGCGATGGGCTTAGGACTTACATTTGCCGCGGGCGAAGGTCCAGTATTTGCAAATCCTGTGCGTAATGCACAAGATGTTGCGCAATTACCTATTCCAGATCCGCACACTGAATTGCGGTATGTGATAGATACTATCACTATGATCCAAACACAATTAGCCGGACGTTTGCCGTTAATCGGTTTTGCCGGTAGTCCCTGGACAGTCGCCTGTTATATGGTAGAAGGCAGCGGCAGTAAAGAATTTTCCATCATACGTGAGATGCGTTATAAAAACCCGCAATTACTCGAGCAATTACTCGATAAACTCATTGCCGCGACAGTGCTTTATTTAAATGCACAAATTGCCGCGGGGGTGAATGCAATCATGCTATTTGATACCTGGGGCGGGCTATTAACCCCAGAAGATTATCAGCAATTTTCTCTCACACCTATGCAAAAAATTATCCAGCAATTAAATTTACAAGAAAAAATCCCTACTATTATTTTCACTAAAAATGGCGGTCAAAATCTAGAAGCCATGGCCAATTCTGGCGCAAATGCTTTAGGGATTGATTGGATGACTTCTTTAAGTGATGCTAAACAAAGGGTAGGACATAAAGTTGCGCTGCAAGGTAATTTAGACCCAGCTACACTTTATGGCAGCCCCGCATCTTTACAACAAGCTGCACAAGCCATTTTGCGTGTTTATGGTGAGGAACCTGGGCACGTATTTAACTTAGGCCATGGTATTTATCCAAATATCGATCCTGAACAAGTGGCGATTCTGGTCGAAACCGTGCATAATTTCAGGAAGAAGTGAGAACAGGGAAAAATGATGTTGCGGTTATTAATCATATTAAGTGTAATATTCATTACTGCGTGTGACAGTGGCACACGCGTGCAAGGTTATGTTTATCAAGAACCTATCTACATGGCCAGCACCCAAGGCGGTATGTTGTTCACTTTAGATGTGGAACGCGGGCAAACAGTCACCCAAGATCAATTATTATTTGCCTTAGACCCAGCGCCGCAAACCCATGATTTAATGGCAACCAAACAACAATTATTGCAAGAACAATCTAAATTAGTAGACCTTGAAAAATCAAGTCGTGAAACCGTATTAGAAGGTTTGCGCGGAAATGTTGCGCAAGCACAAGCCGCATTAGATGTTGCCGAGAAAAAAGCCAAACGTTATCAAGAACTACTTGACCGCAAAGTAATCGATGTAGAAAGTCGCGATGAAGCGGTAGCCGACAGAGATGAAAAAATGGCTGCGTTAGCAACTGCGCAAGCAAATTTAGCTGAAAATGAACAAGGCGCACGTGTAGATGCGATTAAAGCGCAACGTGCTTTAGTTGAAAGTTTAATTGCACAAGTGGCGAGCAAAGAATGGGCGCTTGCGCAAAAAACAGTTTATGCACCTAAAGATGCTTTAGTAGTAGATACATTTTATCGTCCTGGTGAAAATGTCATTGCAGGTAATCCTGTGGTTGAATTGTATGACCCAGAACGTTTATTCGCTATTTTTTATATTAACGAACCACTCTTGAGCGAAATTTGTTTAGGGCAAGAAATTTCAGTAGCGCACAATGAAGATGACGATAAAGTCAAAGCTATTATTAGTTATATTTCCCCACAAGCAGAATATACACCGCCAGTGATTTATAGTAGAGAAAATAATCAAGTTTTATTATTTCGTATTCAAGCAACACTTTCACCCGATCAGCAAAAATCATTTCATGCCGGTCAGCCGATTGATGTTTATGTAACCAAAGATAAAAGTTGTCATGAACAATAATGCGCCTTATATCATTGACGTTAAAAATCTAAATAAAAGTTTCGATGGTCATAGCGTAGTGCGCAATGTGGCGCTACGTGTTAAACAAGGCGAGATATTTGGTTTTTTAGGCCCTAATGGTAGTGGTAAAACTACGACTATTCGTATGATTTGCGGCCTGCTTACGCCTGATTCTGGACAAGGGACTTGTTTAGGTTTTGATATTCTTAAAGATGCTGAACAAATCAAAGCCCAGGTCGGCTATATGACGCAAAAGTTTAGTTACTACGACGATTTAACGGTTTATGAAAATTTAGATTTTATGGCCCGCGTTTATGAATTGCCTAATCGTCAGAAAAAAATCAAAGAAACTTTAGATTATTTAGGCTTAAGTGCAGCGCGCGCAAAACAATTAGCCGGAACATTATCCGGCGGTTGGAAACAACGTTTAGCCTTGGCAGGCTGCTTATTACATGAACCAAAATTATTATTATTAGATGAACCCACAGCGGGTGTTGATCCAAAAGCACGTCGTGACTTTTGGGATCGTATTCAAGAATTAAGTGACCAAGGTATTACCACTTTAGTGAGTACCCATTATATGGATGAAGCCTTGCGTTGCACGCGTCTTGCTTATATTGCCTATGGTGATTTGTTGGCAGAAGGCACCAGCGATGAGATTATTAAAGCAACCGGATTAAATACTTGGCAAGTGAAAGGTGACTCGGTGCAAAAACTAGCAAAACAATTGCGCGGTTTACCTGGTATTCAACAAGTAGCCTTGTTTGGTCAAGAATTACATGTCAGCGGCGAAGATGCGCAAGCCCTAGAAAAAGCCATAGCACCATTTAGACAAGACTATGAGTGGCAATTGTCAGAAACATCATTAGAAGATGTCTTTATTCATTTAGTCGGCGGCAGTGAGGATAATTTTTAAATGGATAATTTTTCTATTCAGCGACTCTTTGCTGTCATTATAAAAGAATTCATTCAAATAAAACGTGACAGGCCAACGCTTGCCATGATGGTCTTATTGCCATTAGTACAATTAGTTTTATTTGGTTATGCGATTAATTCTAACCCTAAAGATTTACCTACCGCAATAGTCGTATCTGATAACAGTGTTATATCTATGGACTTTGTAGCTGCGTTGCAGAACTCTGAGTATTTTAAAATTGTAGAACCGAATACAACTATTAACCATGCTGATAAATTATTGCGTCGTGGGGAAATCATTTTTGCTGTGCATATTCCCGTAGATTTTATGCGTAATATCGTGCGCGGCGGTCGTCCTTCATTATTAGTAGAAGTAGATGCAACTGATCCTGCCGCTAGCGGCAATGCCATTGCTGCACTTTCACAATTAGCCAATTCATCAATTATGCCGGCCTTACAAGGATCATTACATTATTTACAACCCACACAATCAGCGTTTGAATTGCGTGTACATCAGCGTTACAATCCAGGACTTATTACGTCTTATAATATTGTGCCAGGATTATTAGGCGTGGTCTTAACCATGTCTATGGTGGTGATTACTTCACAAGCCATGACACGTGAGCGCGAACGTGGCACGCTAGAGAATTTATTATCAACACCGGTGCGACCACTAGAAGTCATTATTGGTAAAATTATTCCATTTATTGTGATTGGTTACACACAAGTCATTATTATTTTGGCTTTAGCTTATTTCTTTTTCCATGTGCCTATGCAAGGCAGTGTCATATTATTACTTATTTTATGTTTGCCATTTATTGCTGCTAATTTATCGGTAGGGATTACTTTTTCAACCTTAGCCAAAAATCAATTACAAGCGATGCAAAGTTCTATCTTTTTCTTTTTGCCCTCTTTGTTATTATCCGGTTTTATGTTTCCATTTGCCGGTATGCCAGCTTGGGCACAAGCAATAGGCAATATGTTACCACTGACGCATTTTTTAGTGATCGTGCGCGGTATTTTGCTTAAAGGTAATGGCTTTTTTGATGTGATTTATGCCTTGATTCCAATTTTATTGTTTATGATAGTCATGGTCTATATTGCGTTGAAGCGGTTTAGGCAGACATTAGATTAGGCTTAAGCACTAATACTATGGACTAACAATATGTGACATTCTTGAATCATCAAATGTAGGTCTATTAACATCTCTTCTGATGAAACGATTAAATTGATGAGTCAGTGTTTCTTTAGGCGGCGAATCTGCTGAGCACGTGGTTGACCAACAAACGGTTGCTGTTGCCGCTGTTGCTTGCGTAGCATGCATTCCAGTGCCTTTAATATTATTTTGTTCCGCGAGTTCTATGCCGCCTTCTGCACCGGGGGCGCTATTAATTAAGGCGTTAATCAAAACTATAAAAATGTCTTTTAGATTGTTCCAAATAGAAGCAGGTTTTTCAAAGGCCTTGGAGATAATGATTGCAAGGTGATGGGATTTTACCCAAGAATAAAAAATTTCTGTTAATGATGCAAAAGTTAATAATACGATAAATGCAATTTTTGCCCATTGGTCCAATTTTCCGGTAATTTCAGTTGCGCCCGGGAACAGCAACATAATTAAGCCAAAGCTTGCAACAAGACCAAATATTACAGTCAAAATAGATATTAGATTTTTTTTAAAAAAATCCTTAATATGGCTAAGGGTTAAATTTTTATTGATATGAATTTGATAAAGTGCGGTGTAGTAAACCAGTAATGCATTTGCAAGCGCAAATAATAAAGATAAAATAATGACAGGCGCACCGCCACTTGCAAAAAATACCCCCATACCCATAAGACCTAAGCCTAAATTAAGGCTGAAACTGCACGCGGCACAGAATGTTGCGAGCCAAAATAAACCTGGATTTTCTCTGGCAATTTTTAAGTAAGTGCCATCCATTATCATTTCAACGAATTTTTCTAGCGAGTCCTTATAAATGGCTTTTTGTGCATATCCACTAATAAATGCACCAAGTATTGCACAAACAATTCCCAGTATAAGCGGTGTGCCCATGGTAACAGCGCTTAATGATGCGGCGCCAGTAAATAATAAAATAATAAAACCAGCATTGGTAAGTCCCGTGGTCACCATAATTGCGGGGATAAGAAAAGAAATAGAACCTTGAAGTGATTTTTTTAAGACGGGTAGCATAGGTTCAATAATGAAAAGATATAAGGCAACAGTATAGAAATTCGATGAATGCGTTGATGGTGGGAATGATTCCGTTTTAAGCGTTGTTAATTTGTTCTTTAAAACCGTTTCATTAATACTGTGATTACAACTAATAAGTTTAATGGTTAAATCTGATAAATTGTAAACTGCATGATCCTGTTTTTGCTTTTCGAAGATACTCCTTAGCCACAGCCGTGGCATAGAGATATTCTAAGAGTAAATAAAAAGATAATAGGGCGAAGTCTTTTAGTAGTTCATCTTCTTGGAGCTCGGCCTTTTTAATACTTTCAAAAATTTCAACTAATGCTTGGTAAGCATTATGTTGCTTAATATCATCATTATTAGCTTGTAATGTAATCAAAGCGGATTGAATCGCTGTAAACATTTGTTAAATCTCTTAAAATTTTGGTTAATAAACGGAAAAATAAAAAAACAATAGAAAAAACAATGACTTATCGTCGAAGTGCGCGTGGTGTTGGAAATGGATGATGATGTATTAAATTCATTTTGTTCACTAATTAAACAGTTATTATGTAAGAATTACAAATTTTGGGGGGCTTGTCAAGGGGTTTTAAGGAATACGCAAAACTGTGGGTTTCCTCGGCATCCTAAAAAAGGAGATACGCAAAACTGTGAGTTCCCGTCCAAGCGGGTCCTGTCCTCGATTCCCTTTTTCGTGCTCGCAGGCTGCGCGCGAGAAAAGGGAAGTCTTCGGCCACCCACTTGGAGGAGAATTCTGTGGGTGTTTTGCGTATGCTTTATCCGGATATTTTATATTTAATAAAAACTCTAAATATCTGGATAAAGGCATACGCAAAACAAAAACAGATCTATTTCCAAACGGGTGGCCGAAGAGCTCCCTTTTCTCGCGCGCGCGATCGAGCACGAAAAAGGGAGTCGAGGACAGGACCCGTTTGGACGGGAGCACACAGTTTTGCGTATCTCCATATCTTCAGACGGGAGTTCTAAACTTTAACCAGATGTAGAAATCGTTGCCCACGCACTGTACAAAAATAAAAATCTTGCTCAGAATCTTCTCAGAAATTGTTAATTTTTGCTTCATAAATAAGCAATATTTTGTTATAAAATTTTTCTTGCAAAGTTGAACCACAATGGTATTATACCCATCTGAAACGGAAATTCACTTTTTAACTTAAAATGGAAGATATTTTTATATGGATGCACAGGAATTAATAAACCGCTCATATACAGTGTTCAAAAATTATCATATCTTTATGAATCTTTATGCTTACTTGTGTAGCAATAAAGGTTATACCCAGAAAAAACGTTTGTATCCATTATTAGAAAAGCATTTGTTTTCTATTTTAATTGCTGACCCATTGTATAAAGATTTAAACTGTCTAAGCTTTTTTATTAATTTGTATCGCTTCCAAACCGAAGAGTTAGACATAGAGCAAGCCAAACCCTTTTCACCCCGTTCACGTAAATTACGTGATGAATTAATTAACGCACTTGAAGAAGAATTGTTTATCGAGATAGACGATTTTGAAAAACATTATGAATTTCGCGCCAATCGTTTAGCTTTGGAAGTCGCTTTATTAAAAGATTATTATCCCAGTATTGGTGTGGAAGAGTTAGATTGGGTGGTGTTATTGCGTGCCGCGCAGTATGAATCAAATGCGTTTGTCAGCGTACATGCCATGTCATTATTAGAACAAGCTTACGTACTGTTTAAAAAATATGAACATCATGCACATGCAAGTTTTGCGCAAGATGTTTGTGCATTATCCTAATGAATGCGGGTCGATATCTAATGACCAACGCACGCCTTTGATGGATAATGTATCTACAAGCGTTAACCAC
>JBEKTV010000035.1:0-7985 GCA_049515675.1 Gammaproteobacteria bacterium
AAAATTATTGTGCCGCGATTCATTATCAAAACCAACAATGGGGTTTGGCACTGCTGGATTTATCTAGCGGAGAATTTTATATTTGGCAAACTGATGATAAGTCTGAATTGCAACTTGAATTAGACCGCTTCAACCCTAAAGAAATTTTAATCAGCACAAAAGTGCCTGCCACTTTATCCATAACAGATCGTCTTCTAAAACCTGATAATTGGTTTACGAGCGATGATAAACACTTAAGCACAGCAAAAGCCGCCGCCGAGGCACTATTAAAATACATAGATGAAACACAAAAAGCCAAAGCCCTGCACATTAATGAACCTAAAATCTATTCGCCTTCACATTACATACGCTTAGATAAAACCTGTCAGCACAATTTAGAATTATTAGAAAATTTACGTGGTGGACAACAAGGGACACTAATTGATGTACTCGATAAAACCGCAACCAGAATGGGCGCACGCTTATTGCGACGCTGGTTAATTCACCCTGTGCTGGATACCCAAGTATTAAGCCAAAGACAATTGGCAATCAAAGCACTGCTTGATTGCCCAAACACAGAAAGATTACAAGCACAATTACGACAAATCAGCGATATTGAACGCATTATTGCCCGTATTGCCTTAAGATCAGCGCGTCCGCGGGATTTAGTGCAACTCAGATCTGCCTTAGCCATTATTCCTTCAATAAAAAACGATATGCCTAGTGGTGGTCGTCTACAACAATTAAAAAATAATATTATCGATTTTAAGACATTACATGCTTATCTAGAGCGCGCCATATTACCTGAACCTGCGGTGGTTATTCGTGAAGGTGGCGTGATTAATCAAGGATTTGATGCACAACTAGATGAATTACGTTTACTCGATGAAGACCACACGGATTTCTTGCTCAAATTAGAACAACAAGAAAAAATCGCTACGGGTTTAAGCACACTTAAAGTCGGCTATAACCGCATTCACGGTTTTTATATTGAAACTTCGCGCGCGCAAGGTCGTGACGTGCCTAAACATTATCATCGCAGACAAACACTAAAAAATGTAGAGCGATTTATCAGTGATGAGCTCAAACAATTTGAGGATAAAATTTTAAGCGCAAAAGCGCGCGCCATTCATTTAGAAAAAATGCTTTATGAGCAAATAATCAATGAGTTAATTCAATATATTCAATCGTTACAACAATTAGCCAAAGCAATTGCAGAAATAGATGTCCTGGTTAATCTGGCTGAGCGTGCGCACAGTTTACATTTGCAATGTCCTGAATTTACGAGTGAGTCAGGAATTTATATTGAACAAGGCCGACATCTAGTGGTTGAGCAAAATAATAATGCATCATTTATTGCAAATGATCTCACGCTAACCCCCTCACAACGTTTATTAATCATTACAGGGCCAAACATGGGTGGCAAGTCCACTTATATGCGCCAAGCCGCATTGATTACCATAATGGCTTATATGGGCAGTTTTGTTCCCGCACAATATGCGCGTCTTGGTCCTATTGATCGCATTTTTACCCGTATAGGCAGCGCTGATGATTTAGCCGGTGGACAATCTACGTTTATGGTGGAAATGTCGCAGCTTGCAGAAATATTAACCAATGCTACGGATAAAAGTTTAATTTTAGTCGATGAGATTGGCCGGGGTACAAGTACATTGGATGGCTTATCGCTTGCATTTGCAGCTGCGCGTTATATTTGTTCGCACATTAATGCATTATGTTTATTTGCCACACATTATTTTGAGCTTACGCAATTAGCAGATACATTAACTCATTGCAGCAATGTCCATTTTGCTGCAATAGAACACGGAAATGAAATTATTTTTTTACATCAAGTACAAAATGGTCCAGCAAATAAAAGTTATGGTTTGTCTGTTGCAAAACTTGCAGGCATTCCAAATGAGGTAATTCAACTTGCGAAAAATAAATTGAGTGAATTAGAAGAGAGTTTGTCCCACATGTAGCGGGACAAACTCGTACTGCTTGTCCTTGTTACATTCCTGTGTTATGCAGCATTACGTCCCTGTTATCATCCGTGACATGCACTAAATTAACAGAAAAAATATTTAATGCAAGAAAATTATTTCACCATGTACTATTGATATGCCATCAAGTTTATGATAATTAATTCTAGGAAGTTATGAGAAAAGTGAATCTTCTGATAAGCCTTGACTTTCTAAAATTTCTCTTAAACGTTTTAATGCTTCCACTTGAATTTGTCGCACACGTTCACGTGTTAAACCAATTTCATTTCCCACTTCTTCAAGTGTTGCCATTTCATGACCGCGCAAACCAAAACGTCTTACAACCACTTCACGTTGCTTTTCTGTTAAATCGTGCAGCCATTGATCAATATTTTCTTTTAAATTTTGATCTTGTAACATTTGTGCGGGATCAATATTTTGATCATCTGCTAATGTGTCTAAAACTGTTTTATCAGAATCACTGCCTAATGGATCTTCAACAGACGTAACAACACATTCATTTAACCCTAACATTCTCTTAACATCGTCTAAGGGTCTATCTAATAAATCAGCAATTTCTTCAGCAGAAGGTTCGTGATCTAATGTTTGTGCAAGTTCACGTGCGGCGCGTAAATACACATTTAATTCTTTAACAACGTGAATAGGTAAACGAATAGTCCGCGTTTGATTCATAATCGCGCGCTCAATAGTTTGGCGAATCCACCAAGTAGCATAAGTAGAAAAACGAAAACCGCGTTCTGGGTCAAATTTTTCCACAGCGCGGATTAAGCCAAGATTACCTTCTTCAATTAAATCAAGTAATGATAAGCCTCTGTTAATATAACGGCGTGCAATTTTAACAACCAAACGTAAATTACTTTCTATCATACGCTTACGAGAAGCATCGCAGCCGCCTAATGCTTTACGTGAGAAATAAATTTCTTCTTCCGCAGATAAAAGTGGTGAAAAACCAATTTCGCCTAAATACATTTGTGTGGCATCTGCAGCCTTACGTTGAACAGCTACGCGTTTACGCTTTGCTTTCTCGACAGAAAATTTGATGACATCTGGAGGCAGGACTTCTTCTTCAATTTCAAGGTCATCGACTGTATCAATATCTTTTAGATCATCAGCGATGGCTTCAGTCATTAGGGGGTCAAAATCAAAAGACAATTCCTTGTCTATAGTTGCATCATGATCTTTTACCATTGTGCGCCTCTTAGTTTGCATTCCGTTGCTTAAGGACTTACGTCCTGCTATTTTGGCAGATACCGCAATGGATCCACCGGTTTACCATTATGGCGAATCTCAAAATGCAGTTTAACACGATTTGTATCCGTGTCGCCCATTTCTGCAATGGGTTGACCTATTTTAACCGAATCTCCCTCTTTCACCAATAACTTTCGGTTATGTGCATAAGCACTTAAATATTGTTCATTATGCTTAATTATCAACAATTGTCCATAGCCACGTAATCCTGTACCACTATAAACAACTTGTCCCGAATTAGCTGCGTGTATGATCTCACCTTCAACACCCGCAATATCAATTCCTTTAGTATGTTTGAAGTTGCCAATAATAGCGCCTTTTACAGGCCATTGCCAAGCACCTTGTGCAATTTGTACAGTTTGAGGACTAGGCGCAACAGGTACAACTTTAGATGGAGCCGTTACTGTTACTGGAACTTGCTCATGCACTTGTTGTGCAACTGGCTCCTTTTTTGCGAAAGAAATTTTTTGCCCTACATAAATTTGATAAGGCGGCTCAATATCATTTGCTTGCGCTAATTCTTTAAAATCACGATTGTAGCGCCAACCAATAGAATAAAGCGTTTCACCCGGTTGGACAACATGTTCACCAGAAAGTTTCGGCTCTGGGCGATTAATATCATTAACCGGTGCCCAATTACTCTGACAACCAGCTAAAAAGACAAGAAAAATAAACCCTATTCGCCGTAAAAACATGGGCCACCTTTTCGGTATGATTATATGAACCAAGCAATTAGGCCGGCTAAAACAATTAAGGCGACGGTTATCCATCCAATGAGGTCAATATATTCTTTCAAATGATCTTCTAGTTTTTGCCCACCCCATACAATTAAAGCACAAACTAAATAAAAGCGAGCACCGCGACCTAAAATAGACGCTAATACAAAGGGTAATAAGGCCATATTCATCACGCCCGCAGCGATAGTAAAAACTTTATAAGGAATCGGGGAAAATCCTGCAACAAATACTATCCACACACCATAATGTTTAAACCATTCTTCTGCTTGCTCAAAATGATGTTCATAACCGAAATATTGAATAAGGGGTAAGACTAAAGGCTCAAAGGCATAATGTCCGAGTAAATAACCAAAAACTCCGCCTAACACAGAAGCAACAGTAGTCACAGTAGCCAAAAGCCAAGCACGTTTACGATTAGCAAACGCCATTGGCGCTAACATCACATCCGGCGGAATAGGAAAAAATGAAGACTCAGCAAAACTTAATACAGCTAAATAATAAACCGCATGTTTATGCCGCGCCCAGGTTAAAACTTTTTGGTATAAACTTGAAAACATATCATTAAATCCATTTTATTTTCTTAAATCACCAACCCACTGGGTTAAATCATCAAGCGCAGAATAACGTGTCAGATCAATTTGCAGGGGCGTAATGGAAACATAATGCTGACTTAATGCATAAAAATCAGTGCCAGGACCTGAGTTAAACTCTTCTCCCGCAGGACCTACCCAATAAATCGTTCTACCGCGTGGATCTTCTGCTTTGATAGCGGGTTTAGCACGATGCCGCTCGCCTAGGCGAGTGACTTGATAACCTTTAATTTGTTCATAAGGAATATCAGGCACATTAATATTTAAAATAGTATCTGCAGATAATGGATTTTTAATTAAGTGTTGAATGATTTTTCGCACTACATTTGCTGCAGTTTGATAATGCATATGCGCCTCACCCGCAAGAGAGACAGCAAGTGCGGGATAACCTAAAAATCGGCCTTCAGTTGCCGCAGCCACTGTGCCTGAATATAAAACATCATCACCTAAATTTGCACCCGAATTAATACCGGCAATCACCATATCAGGTTCATTCTCTAAATAACCGGTAATGGCAACGTGTACACAATCTGTGGGCGTGCCGTCCACACTAATATATCCATTAGGCATTTTTGTTAAACGCACTGGACGATTTAAAGTTAAAGAGTTGCTCACACCACTGCGATCTCTATCCGGTGCAACTACTGTTACTTCTGCCATTTCAGACGCAACATCTGCTAATACAGTTAAACCTGGTGCATAAACACCGTCATCATTACTGACTAATATTCTCATTCTTTTTCTCCTTTACGAACTTACGCTAGATGCAGCGCTGCTACCGCATATGCCGCAATGCCTTCTTCGCGCCCTATATAACCCATCTCTTCCGTAGTTGTGCCTTTAATATTAACCTGATTTGGGTCAATGTCTAAATCATTTGCAATATTATTTTTCATTTCTAATTTATAAGCTTTGATGCGCGGCATTTGGGCGACTAAAGTGATATCGACATTGCTGATTTTAAAGTGGTGTTTAGCTAATAATTCCTTAACCACTTTCACAAAATGACGCGAATCCATGTTTTTATATTGCTCATCCGTAGGAGGAAAATGCTCACCAATATCGCCTAAACCTGCTGCGCCTAATAATGCATCACACAAAGCATGTAGTATCACATCGCCATCTGAATGCGCATCAACTGCATAATAATGCGGCACTTTAACGCCCCCTAAAAATACGTGATCACCTGCAATAAATTTATGGGCGTCAAAACCATGTCCTACTCTCATGAATTCACCTCTACATGTTTAAACCAATGCTCGGCGAGAATTAAATCTTCCGGCCAGGTCATTTTAATATTGGTATAACTACCGCGTACCATTTTGGGATGATAGCCTAAATATTCTATCGCATTTGCATCATCAGTAATATTAATATTATCTTGTTTTACAGTTTGCAAAGCTTTATACAATAAACCAAAACGAAAAATTTGTGGTGTTTGCGCATGCCATAAAAATTCTCGTGGAATTGTTTTTTCAACATTGTGCTGATTATCTACTTGTTTTAAAGTATCACGCACAGGTACACCCCATAAGCCACCTACTGGATGATCATGAATTTCTGCTAATAATTTACAAATCGCATCCACCGTAATGCAAGGACGCACCGCATCATGCACTAATACCCAATCTTGCGCATCCGCTTCATTTTTTATCGCATTTAATGCATTCAATACAGAATCATTACGTACCTCACCACCGATAACCGTCATAATTTTATCATAGGGGGAAATTAATTTAGACCAATAATGATCTTCTGGGTGCAGCGCTACAATTACTTTTTTGAGATGGGGAATTTGGCAAATCACATCGAGTGTATGTGCCAAAATAGGTTTGTGATTAACATTAACATATTGTTTAGGCAATGTTGCGCCCATACGCTGCCCGATTCCGGCAGCAGGTACAATGGCCCAAAGATTATTCTTGACTGGCGTCATGCGCTTTACTCATGGGTTGATAAAAAGTTTCATTAGGCTTAATCATACCTAATTCCACCCGCGCACGCTCTTCAATCGCATCATAACCGCCTTTTAAATCTAAAACTTCTGCATGCAAAATACTATTGCGCACTTCGAGTAAGGTATTTTCTGCGTGCTGTTGTCGTACTTCATTTTTTAATTGTAAAAATTGCAATAAACCACCTTGCCCCACCCAAAGGTCAATTTGGGCAATAGTGAATAAAATGGCCACAAAGGCCATGATTAAAGTATTTTTTTTCCTTTTCACAGTATATACTGGTTTTTTACTAAAAGCGGCAATGCTAAGCTGTGCTTCAAAAAAATATGCTTTTATAGGCCTTAGGCCTATAAAACGTGTCTTGCTTTTGTTAATAAGAATGATTATCATTTAGCTTTGATTCATTTACCCAAGGAGTATCGAGCATGAGGAATTTTTTAGTAGCCTTTCTAACCTTATTCACCCTAAACGCAGTTGCTGACGAATTAGTCGTTTATAGCGGCCGCGGCGAAGCTCTAGTTGCACCCCTTTTTGCACAATTTGAAAAAGATACCGGAATTAAACTCGATGTACGTTATAACACCACTTCTAGCCTTGCGACCCAATTATTAAGCGAGCAACAAAATAGCCCAGCAGACGTGGTTTTTTTCCAAGAATCGGGTTATTTAACCCTGCTTGCTGAAGCGGGCTTATTAAAAGAACTCAAACCAGAATTATTAACCCCAGTAAGTGCGCAATTTCAAGATGAAAAGAAACGCTGGCTTGGCACTAGCGCGCGCGTGCGAGTCCTGGCTTACAATACTAATTTAGTAAAACCTCAAGATTTACCCAAAGATTTAAAAGAACTCACCGATCCTAAATGGTCAGGCAAAATTGGCTGGGCACCGAGTAACGCCAGTATGCAAGCACATGTCAGCGCACTACGGGTTTTATGGGGAGAAGAACCTACATTTAAATGGCTAGAAGGTGTAAAAAACAATAAACCTTTGAGCTTTCAAAAAAATGCACAAACTGTCAGCGCAGTGGGTCAAGGAGATATCGCCATTGGCTGGGTAAACCATTATTACTTGTATCAACTCAAAAAACAAAATCCAAACTTACCGGTTGCCAACTACAATTTTCCTGAAAGTGGCAAAGCGGGTAATATTCTGATTATTTCTGGCGCAGGTATTCATACCCATACCAAAAAACAAGCACAAGCTGAACAATTTATTGCTTATTTAAGCGGTGAAAAAGCGCAGCAATATTTTGCCAATGAATCGTTTGAATATCCAACGCGCACAGGTATTGCGACTAATCCTGAAGTGACGCCACTTGCAGACATTCATTTTGCAAGCGTTTCACAAAAAGATTTAGCGGAAGTTGAGCCTACTTTAAAAATGTTAAGACAGCTTGGATTGATTTAATGTGAATAAACCACCGCTTCCTCGATTACTAGGCGCGCTCGCGATTTTCACGAGCGCGCTGATGTTATTG
>JBEKTV010000036.1:0-7882 GCA_049515675.1 Gammaproteobacteria bacterium
ATTCAAATGTAGCGCCGCAACCTTTATCTACCCATACGCCGGTACTGTCAACACCCCAATCATTTGTGCCTGAACAATTACCCGAAACTACATTGGTAAGCGTAATATCACGGCGGTCGGCTTGTGATAAATTACAATGGGTAAAAGCGCTGTCGGAAATACAAGTCAGGGTTTGCGCACCGAAAACAGGTGCGACGATTAAGCTAAGTGCGATTATAGTGAATAGTTTGTTCATATATTTAATATAGCCATTTTGTATGTAAATGCTAGAATTTATATGAAAATGGACATATTGTATATTTAGTATTACTTTTATGTCATGGCAAAAGATAATTCATCATTTAAGAGCGACATTGAATCTTTACCCGCTTCGGTATTAAAGATGTGTTTTTTTGTGGGTATCGTATTTGCGTTTACATTAACTGTTGACGTTGCCCATTTTTTTGGAAAAATCACACTACCCATTTGGCTATCTATTGGTAATATTGATGATTCACGTGTGATATTAAGTGCGATTATCGGCGCGGTCAGTACCGTATTAGCCCTGGTTTTTTCTGTGGTATTGTTAGTGCTGTCTATGGCAGCAAATCAATTTGGGCCAAGATTATTGCGTAGGTTTATCTTAGTACAAAATGGTCAAGTAACAATTGGTCTTTTTAGCGCAACATTTTTGTTTAGTCTTATTACCTTAGTATTAGTGCGCAGCGAAAATGGTGTAGAGTTTGTGCCGCAGTTAACAAATATTTTAGTAGTTATATTATTAATTTTTTCATTCATATCATTAATTTTTTATACACAAAATGTGCGTAAAGCCATTCAAACTGGGAATTTAATCCAAAATGTAGATACTGATTTAAAACATGCCATTGCAGATTTTATTCAAATCAGAATTAAACGCGCATATGAAGTGAAAGATAGAAACACACTTAAAGAAGAAGTGATGAAATTACGCGAGCGTTGTCAAGAGCAAGGGGCAGTGATTTTAGCAAGTAAAGCGGGTTATTTACAAGAAATTGATCACCAGCAATTAATTGATGCCGCCGCATTAGAAAATGCAGTCATTCAATTAATCTTACGTCCAGGTCAATTTGTGTTGCAGAATACAAAAATCGCAGAAGTCATTCCAGCAAGTAAAGCACAATCTTTGCATAAAACTGTGGAACAAGCTTTATGCATAGGCGCGAATCGCACACTAGAGCAAGATCCAGAATTTGCTATTGCACAAATTGTGGAAATTGGTATTCGCGCCTTAAGTCCTGCAGTTAATGATACTTTTACCGGTATCGCATGTATTGATTGGTTGTGTAATGATATTCTCTCGCTAGTAAAATTACCCGATGCGGAAGCTTGGTACGATATAAAAGGTGAAGTGAGGTTGATAGAACCTTCATTAAAATTTAACAGAATGGTTGCATTCGCATTTGATATGATGCGACAATCAGGTGCAAATAATCCGGCTATTTTAATTCGTTTGTTACAAAATTTTAAACGTATGGGCGAATATTTACACACAGATGAAGAACGAGTGGCTTTTTTAAGACAAGTCGATGCCATTTACGAAGTGGCTGAACAGCAAAAATTTTCTACAGCGGATCACAATGATATTTTAAACAGCGTCAAGCAAGCAAAATTAGTTTTATCACAGGGTGAATAATTCGTCTACCTTCGCAGCGCAAATAAAATCATTTTCAGATAAGGCATTAATTGCGTGCGTTGTATAATTAACTACGCAGCGGTTGTAGCTGATTTCCATATCAGGATGATGACCTTCTTTAAACGCAAGAAAGGCAACACTATTGGTAAACGCCATGACTTGGCCATAGTTTTTGAAATTAAAAATGCGTTTGATTTTGGTATGATCAGCATTTAATTGCCAATCTTTATCCACAGTAGCTAAATATTTTTTGATACTTGCTTCATCTAAAATAGGCGTATCGCTGGAGCATGCTATACACTTCTTGGTAATCAATTCATTCATTTTAATTGGCCTCTTTTAAATCTTGAATCAGTGCAAATAAAAATCGGCTGGCTTCACCGCCGGTGACGGCACGGTGATCAAAAGTTAATGAAATGGGAATAACACGATGCACTGCAATTTGTCCTTGCTGAACAACAGCCATCTCTTTAATTTTGCCAATACCAATGATAGCAACTTGTGGTGGTACCACCACAGGTGTTGCAAATTGGCCAGCAAAAACACCAAAGTTTGAAAGGCTAATGGTTGCGCCAGATAATTTTTCTGTTGGGATACTACGATCTTTAACTTGCGCTTTGTAAGTATTAATAATATTGCGCAGCTCAGAATTATTTTGCGCTTTTTCAATCACAGGCACAAATAAACCTTCATCGCTATCTATGGCTAAACCTAAATTCACATCAGCAAATAATTTTCTTGCTTGTGCTTTACTGTCATACCAAGCATTTAAGCTAGGCTCAAATTTACACGCATGACAAATTGCACGAATAATGCGAAGGGTAATATCTTGATCATTGGCCCAGGCCGCAATATCGGCTTCATCAAAAATAGTGGCCGGTACAATTTCTTGATGTGATTTCACCATCGCTTGCATCATGCTGCGACGTACGCCTTTTAAAGGTTCATAATCACTTGCAACAGTGGTTGTATGTGTATGCGCATGTTGGGTCGCATTTTTCACATCCTGTGCCGTAATGGTATTATTTGGACCTGTGCCCACAATATGTGATAAATCCACATTTAATTGTTTAGCCAATTGTTTAACCGCAGGTGTTGCTTTAATTTGTGTAGACGTTGCACTTCTTTCCATAATTTGCGCAGTTTCAGGCACAACTGCATTCGTGCGCTCAATATGTCCTACCACAGTGCCAGTATCTTTTTTCTCCGCGTGCGTACTGGTTACAGTTTTAAAAGTAATCAGTGGTGCGCCGGTATCAATAATATCATCAACGCTGCCGTGTAATTCTCCAATTTCCCCAGCCCAAGGTGAGGGCACTTCAACCACAGCTTTTGCAGTTTCCATGGCAACTAGTGGTTGATCAATTTCAACAATATCACCAGGTTTAATATGCCATTCACGAATCTGAGCATCGGGTAGGCCTTCGCCTAAATCGGGGAGGTTAAATACTTTCATAAGTTTTCCTTTTTATTCAAACGCCATGACTTCATGCACTGCATTCTCAATGCGTTGCACACTCGGCAAATATAAATGTTCCATTTTATAAAGTGGAACGATGGTGTCAAAACCTGTGACCCTTTGAATCGGGGCACGTAATGACATTAACGCTTTTTCTGCAAGTTGGGCTGCGATTTCAGCGCCAACGCCACAAGTTTTTGCCGCTTCGTGAATAATCACGCAACGGCCAGTTTTTTCTACAGATTGAATAATGCTGTCGATATCTAACGGTTTAATGGTGGCAACATCAATGACTTCGCAATTAATACCTTGTTGTTGTAAATTTTGTGCAGCAGCCATTGTTTCTGTTAACATTGCGCCCCATGCAACTAATGTAACATCGCTCCCTTCTTTTAAAAGAAAACATCTATCAAGTGGTAATGCCACACCATTGTCTGGCACTTCTTGTTTTATTTTACGATAAATACGTGTGGGTTCTAAAAAGATAACGGGATCAGGATTGCGAATGGCCGCTAATAATAAACCATAGGCACGCGTAGGTGATGATGGAATCACTACACGTAAACCGGGAATATGCGCCAAAATACTTTCAGTACTTTCAGAGTGATGTTCTGGTGCGTGAATGCCGCAACCATAAGGTGCGCGAATCACGAGAGGGCAACTTAAACGACCGCGTGTACGATTACGTAAACGTGAAGCATGGCTAATAATTTGATCAAATGCGGGATAAATAAACCCTAGGAATTGAATTTCAGCAACGGGTTTTAAACCTTCTGCTGACATACCCACCGCCATACCCACAATTAAAGATTCTGCAAGAGGTGTATCTAATACTCTGTCTTTTCCAAATTTTTTTTGTAAGCCTTCGGTTGCACGAAATACGCCACCATTTGCGCCTACATCTTCACCAAAGACGATGACATTTTCATCATGCGCTAATTCATAAGCCAGTGCTTGCGTGACTGCTTCAACTAAAGTAATTTCACTCATGATGCGCTCCTAAATTCGCTAATAATATATCGCGTTGTTCAATTAAATCATGAGGCAAGCTTGCATATAAATAATCGAATATAGCAGTGGGCGGTTGATCTGGAATACTTTCATAAGCATGCACCGCTTGTTCAACAGTTTGTTTTACGCGTGCATATAAGGCTTTTTCTTGTTCTTCATCCCATAAATTTTGCGCGGCTAAATAAGTGCGCAAACGTAAAATCGGATCTTCTTTCTTATGGGCTTCTACTTCTTCAGGCGGTTGATAACGTTTGGCATCATCGGCTGTTGTGTGATCGCACATGCGATAAGTTAAGGCTTCAATAATATGTGGGCCTTGTCCTTCACGCATTCTTTGTAAAGCTTGTTCTGTGGCATAAGTCACCGCAAGCACATCATTACCATCAACTTGTTCTGCGCTCACGCCTGCTGCAATACCTTTTTGTGCAAGTGTTTTACAAATCGTTTGTTCAGATAAAGGTACGGAAATCGCCCAATAATTATTATTAATAACAAATAATACCGGCAGTTTCCAAACGCCGGCTAAATTAATGGCTTCGTAAAAATCACCTTCTGAAGTGCCACCATCACCAATAAAGGTGACGACTGCGCGAGATTGTTTGCGATATTGAATGGCTTTGGCAACACCTACGGCATGTAAATTTTGACTCGCAATGGGTACTGAAACCGGAAAATCTTGTTTTAAATTGGCGTAATCACTGCCTCTTTCATCGCCGCCCCAGAGTAAATAAATTTCTTCAATTTTTCCACCGCGAATTAAATGTGCGCCGTGATCACGATAATAAGGCACTAACACATCACCTTCTTTCATCGCAGCACCCACGCCCACACCAATGGCTTCTTGTCCGGCAGAAGAAGGGTAAGTACCCATTTTACCTGTCCGTTGCAGTGCAACAGCTTTGGCATCAAATGTGCGGTTGATCACCATATATTCATATAGCTTCAATAAAATTTCGGGATTTTTTAGAGATTCAGGTAATGCTTGGGTCAAATGACCTTGCGGGTCCAAAAAGCGTGAGTAATGAATGGCAAATTCAGCCACGGTTTGGGATTGTATGCTCACGAAAAAACTCCTAATAGAGGTAATCGTGTATTCTCGATATAAAGTAGGTTTTTATGCAACTGACTAATTTATGCTACCTTTTGGCACAATATTGTATGGTAATATTATGTATGGACAATAAACCACGCTGCGCTTGGGTTAACCATGACCCATTATATATAGAATATCATGACCATGAATGGGGCGTTCCTATTTATGATGATCATTTGTTATTTGAATTTTTAATTCTAGAAGGTGCGCAAGCGGGTTTGAATTGGCTTACTGTCTTAAAAAAACGTGATAATTATCGCGAAGCGTTTGATCATTTCGATCCAGAAAAAATTGCCAAATATAATGATAAGAAAATCGCAGGGTTATTAAATAATCCTGGGGTTATCCGTAATCGTTTAAAAATAAATGCGGCTGTGACTAATGCCAAAGCGTATTTACAAGTCAAACAAGAGTGGGGTCGTTTTTCAGATTATATTTGGCATTTTGTTGATGGCAAGCCGATAAAAAATCATTGGAAAAGTATCAAGCAAGTTCCCGCAACCAGTTTAATTTCAGATGCCATGTCAAAAGATTTAAAAAAGCGCGGTTTTAAATTTGTAGGCAGCACGATTTGTTATGCTTTTATGCAGGCGGTGGGGATGGTGAATGATCATACTATGGATTGTTTTTGCTATTCGCAAATCGCGAATAGTAAAAAGGGCACACAGAGGTAGAATACATAAATGCATAAACAATATTATCAAGCAACCATTGAAACACCGATGGGTCCTATGGTCGCGGTTGCTGATGAATATTATTTATATCGTTTAGATTTTGCTGACAAATATAAAATACAAAACACAATTGCCAAAAAAGTTGCACCACTTGAATCTATTGAGCAAGAACTCGCATCATATTTTTCTGGACTATTAAAACAATTTACTACACCGCTAAAACCCCAAGGCACAGATTTTCAACAACAAGTCTGGCGCGCATTGCAAACGATTCCGTTTGGCGAAACTTGGTCTTATTTACAATTGGCACAAGCCGTTAATAAACCCACGGCTTATCGCGCCGTTGCCAATGCGAATGGGAAAAATCCATTATCGATTATTATTCCCTGTCATCGCGTGATAAATCATAATGGTCAATTAGGTGGTTATGCAGGTGGCTTAAATCGGAAAATAGCTTTACTTAAACATGAAGGAATTGAGGATTAACGAATTTTGTTTAACCATTTTTGATACGCATGAAAAATATGCGCAACGGGTTTAGGAATAATGGTTTGCACCCAGTTCGTCACCGTATCAGAACTTCTAATGAGATAAGGCGTAAAGAAGGTTGTAATCACTGAAACCGCCACAGCGATAGGATATAAAAAATCACCGGTGACCTGCAGCGTCATACCAAGACCTGCAATAATAAATGAAAATTCACCAATTTGAGCAAGACCCATGCCTGTGTGCATAGCGGTCTTGCCATCACGACCGGTCATTAACACACCTAAACTACAGCTGATGATTTTTCCTAGAATCACAGCAATGGTGATAATGAGTAAGGGTTGCCAATATTCAATGACAACTCTGGGGTCCAGTAATAAACCTACAGAGACGAAAAATATTGCACTAAACATATCGCGCAGTGGTGCAATTAACTCTTCAATTTTGTGCAGTTGCTTAGATTCAGCAATCACAGCGCCGATAATAAACGCACCTAAAGCCACACTGTAATCTAAGCGCATCACCAGTAAACAAAAACCAAAGCACAAGCCTAATACAGAAATCAATAATACTTCATCATTTTCAAACTTGGCGATATAGGCAAGTAATTTTGGCACTAATAAAATACCCACTAATAATGAAATCACTAAAAAAGCCGATAGTTTAGAAATATTCAATATCAAGTCGCTGGCTTGTAATGATCCGGTTATGGCAATACCGCCTAGCACAGTTAAAATAAGAATCGCAAAAATATCCTCGACAATCAAAATCCCAAATATCAATTGTGCAAAAGGTTGATTTTTCATGCCTAATTCATTCAAGCTTTTTATGATAATAGTGGTTGACGAAATCGCGAGGATTGCGCCTAAGAACAATGCGTCCATAGTTTCCCAATGGAAAAATTTTCCAATCTCATAACCTAACCACATCATTAATGCAATTTCTGCAAACGCGGTAATACTGGCGGTTAATCCTACTTTACTTAATTTTCGTAAATTAAATTCAAGCCCTAAAGAAAACATTAGGAAAATAATCCCAAGCGTTGCTAAGGTATGAATGGTTTCTTCATCATGAATATAAGAAAAAGGCGGCGTATAAGGGCCAATAATCACGCCGGCAATAATATAGCCTATGACCATGGGTTGATTAAAGCGTCGGCATAAAATGGTAATAAACCCTGCGATCGTCATTACAATTGCCAGGTCTTGAATAAATAAAAGTAAATGCGCAGAGTTCAAATTATTTTCCTCTATCTAATCGCACGCCACCATCTAAGCGTATGGTGCAACCGTTATACATAGCATTTTGAATAATATTCAAAACACATTGCGCGTATTCTTGCGCTTGTCCTAAACGTTTTGGGAATAAAGTAGTATGCTGTAATTCTGCTTGCGCTGATTCAGGTATATGCGCCATCATGGGTGTTTGAAATAATCCAGGCGCAATTGTTACCACGCGAATGCCAAAATCTGCAAGTTCACGTGCCGCAGGTAGCGTCATACTTT
>JBEKTV010000037.1:0-15092 GCA_049515675.1 Gammaproteobacteria bacterium
CACACAAGATGTGCTAGGCGTACTTTGCTCTGAACTCGTACAAGCCAAGGCTGCTACATCTTGATTAACTTGTAACATACCATCCAAGGTTTGCACAGAAGTGGAATTAAACGTACAAACTGGATAATCTCCAACCCCATATTCATTGCAGATATTATTACCAAGTAACGCAAATGAATCCGTAGAACCTCCAATAGTCACATTAAAATCAATATCAGCCACTAAGTCACGCTGTGTAGTGCTGAGTGAAACAACAAATTCACGATCAACTAAACCGGTTGGTATTTCATCAGCTTCAACCTCTATAGCACTTGGAACAATTTTAACATCGATTTGGCAAAATGGCGCTGGGCTTACAGAGTCTGCTGGTGGTAAAGTAAAGGGTAAAGAACCGCAAGCTAATGCACCCGGAACAGCAGGCGTTGTAATAGTATCCAATATAACAAATAATCCATCTACATCTTGAAAATCATCGTCCATATTTGGAATTATATTCAAATCATAAACAGGCGCGGGATTATCGTCCAGATTCTGAATAACATAGCTCACTGTACGCGTTCCACCGCCAGCAACAATATTACTATAACTTTCAGGTTGATATTCAAATACAACGACATCATCATCTGCATTTGCATTTGCATTTGCATTTGCAACGCCCGCTAAGCACAACGATGAAAAACCTAACAGCGCCCATTTGTAATTCCTGATCTTAATCATGATTTTTTCCTCATTTATTGTGTGTATTCGTTAAGTCTTAAGGTTGAATTGTAAAATAATCACCTATGGTGACATCGCCATCACCAATTGCTAGCACTCTACCTTGAATGATTGCTGGGCCTGAATTGCTTGGCACAGAGAAGTCACCATTTATCAAGAGTGTACCCGCAACTTCTACTTGATCAGTAGATGGACAAGTTGAGCAGGTGTTGACCTGTACATTACCATTGACAACCCAATATATATTTTCTGGACTTGCATTGGTTGTTTCATCAAACTTAAAACTAGATCCATTTAAGAATTGCAGCGCATAAGGAGTTGCATCTATATTATCAACAATAAGCACAATAGGATCACTGCCATAAACTGTAACAGTCTCGTCAACCACCACAGGCATAGGATCGCTATTATCAAAGCAGTAAACGCCACCAGTTATTATTTGCGGATCATTTTGGAAATAATCTACTGGCAAAGTGTTACATGGAGTTAAAGCTGAAGCTTCATTGCTGAGTAATTCAAGTGCAATAAAGTTATTATAAGCAGCTGTTGCATCATCAAAAGCATAAGTGACTGGCAAAGCGACCGGAGAGTTTGGATATATAATTGCATCACCAGCAGTATTGATATCTGTAGTCAAATAACCATCAAGAACATACACACCTACATCTTGATATACATAAGTACCTACATCTGCAGTGGAGAAATACTGGTCACAATTTATACTGTCACTTTCGCTGCATATCGCTGCGCCCAGTAAAGAAAAATCTTCAGATGAACCGGTAAAAGTCATATCAAATTCTATAGGCGAATCTATTTCACGCTGATCATTGTATAATACCACTTCTAATAAACGATCAATGACACCTGTAGTCGGAAGACTGATAAAATCATCAGGTGAGTCGCAATCCACGCTTGTTGGATTTATTGTGCCTTGAATCAAACAAGTGTCGCCAGCAGCTAATGGATCACCCTCATATCCACAATCACCTGATGCAGGAGTATTTAGTTCTACTAAAGTAAGATTATCTGAAAAACTATCATCAGATTCAATGTCAATACTGATCGGACCAAATTCCACAGGCGTAGTACCAAAATTCTCTAGAGTCCAGCTGATATCTCTTTGGTTCGAGCCGCAAGCAATATTGGAAAAATGTGGGGAGTCTACAAATTCGACTTCATCATCACATATTTCACAGTCACTATTTGCATATGCACTAGTCACCAACAAAGATGATGCTAATCCTAGTAATGTAACTTGATATAGAACCTTAGTCATGGTTTTTTCCTCTTTTTGAATTAAAACATTAAGTTTAATTTAATACTCAGTAAATCAAAACATAGTATAGAGGTCCTTAAGAATTCTTCAATGTATTTTGTAATAACTCCACGACAGTTTTAAATTCTTTTTTATTCTTCTCACTGAGTTCCATTAAGGCTTGATGTGCTGATAAAACCCGTTCAGTTTGTTTGTGGTCTTGGTCAGACTTTATTGACAGTTCCTTGAGCTCAGCTTGAGGCGCGCTAGAAACAAAATGAAATAAATTCTCTAAACTCATAGATAATAAAACTTTTTTCAAATCATTTTCAGGACAATATAAATCGGGTTGTTTATGATTGACTTGCGCAAACTGCAAAGCAATTTGGGCGAGCAATCCCAAAGCGGTGCTATCCAATAATTGTGCATCGCTTAAATCCACCAATAAGCAGTGATCTAACTTTTTATGTAAGGTGGTTTTCAAGAAATGCTCTAAGGGTGCGCATTGATTAAATCTCAACATGCCAGTTATTTTTAAAATAAATAAACTATTGACACGCCCAAAATAAATTTTTGCAGGCAATTCATTCATTTAGACACCATTAATAAAGTAATATCATCAGGAATTGATTGGGTAGATTCGGGAATTAATTGCTGTAGCGCTTGCTTAATATCTATTGTTTTATTTTGGGCAAAAAATTGCGATAGGTAGTTTTGCTTATCATCCATCCCCGCTTGCGGCAATATTTCTAGAATACCATCCGACATGAGGATTAATTTTGTGCCTTGTTTAAACAAAGCTTTTTCAGCATGCCAACTTTGATTAGGCACTAAACCAATCGGCATACCTTTATGCGCTAAATAATGCGCGCCCTGCTCATCGACTAATAAGGGCGGCGGTAATAAACCTGATGAGCAATAACGTAACTCTTGATTTTCTAAATCAATCACGCCATAAAATAAAGTCACATGTTTGCCAAGCTTGGCATTGATTAAATGATTGTTGAGGGCAATAAATAATTTTTCAGGATCAACTACATCTTCGCTGTGTTTTTGCTGATATTGCGCCACTAAGCCATCAATAAAGGTTTTACATAATACCGTCACGAAAGCACTCGATGCGCCATGACCGGAAACATCGGCCATATAAAAACCTAAATGCTGATCATCAATTTTAAAATAATCGACAAAGTCACCGCTTAAATATAAAGATGGCAACACATGATGACTAAAATGATAACCCGCAATATTTTTTTTAGGCGCTGGCAAAAGCTGTTGCTGCATACAACGCCCTGCTTCTTGGTCGGCTTTTAAAATGTTTAAACTTTCTTGTAGTTCGAAGCGGTAATTTTCATTATCGACCAATAATTGTTTACGCTCTAAAGAGCGAAACACCGCGTGCTCAAGCGTCGCCATATCGACAATAGGTTTTAAAATATAATCCCAAGCGCCTAATTGTAAAGCTTGTACCGCATCGCCTATCACCCCCGCACCAGAAACCACGATAAATGGAATATCAATCGATTCTTTACGCAGTTGTTCTAAAACATCTAAACCACCCATCACTGGCATATGCAAATCACAAATCACTAAATCCGGTTGTTTCTCGTGGATAATTTGTAAGCCTTGTTCGCCATTTTCCGCTTCTAGCATGCGATAACCGCTATCTTCCAAAAAAGCCACTAAGCTTTCTCGGACTAATGGTTCGTCATCAATCGATAAAATCGTTATTTGGGTTTGAGTCATGGTTTAATACACTTCGTGTTCATTAATTAAATCCTCGTCCCAGTCGGTCACATCTTCTGTGCCTGTGAGGAAAGTTTCGCGTTGTCGAATATAAATATCACGTATTAATGAGTATTCGTCAAAGGCGTTATTTAAGATCTCTTCCTGATCTAAATATTGGGAGCGGATATCCACTGCCATTAAACCAAATGCCGCAGTTTGTACTTCCCAAGGCGTGAAATCCCAAACACTGAATAAATAACCCGGCACTTTACCTACAGTTTCACGCCCCGTTGTTGGCCCTAAAACCGGTAACATTAAATAAACACTGCGCTTCACGCCCCACACATAAAAAGTTTGTCCAAAGTCACCTTGTTTCTCCGGCATGCCCCAACTTTCAGCGACATCGAATAAACCTAAAACACCTAGCGTTGAGTTAATTGCAAAACGTGCCGCAGTAATCCCTGCATCCTCAAACCGTGCTTGCAATACTGTATTTACAAATACAGAAATTTCTTCAATGTTAGCAAAAAAATCTTCAACTCTTGATCGGGCAAATGGCGGTACAACAGCAACATAACCTTCAGCGATTGGTTTGACTAAAATGGTATCTAAGCCTTTGTTAAAACTATATACCTTACGATTGATGGGCTCAAACGGATCGGTAATCATGGGTTTTTCAGCAAAAGCCGCGGCTTGTTCAGGACTTGAAGTAGTTGCACAGCCATATAAGCTAAGTGACAGTAATATAATAAAAATCCGTGTTTTCATAAGAAATGACTCTAATTATTCCTAGCTTAAGTTTACACTCTTCTTCAGCAATTCAACCTCTTTTGGCGATAAATATTCAAACTGACCTTTTTGTAAACCTTTAGGCAGTTGAATATCGCCAAAACGAATACGGATCAAGCGGCTTACCGTTAAGCCCACAGCTTCCCATAAACGTCGCACTTCTCGTTGTCGGCCTTCTAAAATCACTACTCTATACCAAATATTAGCGCCTGTGCCTTGCATTTGTTCTATGCGGGTAAATTTAGCCATTTGGCCATCGATGGAAACACCGGTTAATAATTGGTCTAATTGAATATCACTTGCAGCACCTAATACTCTGACTGCATATTCACGTTCAATTTGATAACTAGGATGCATTAATCTGTGCGCTAATTCGCCATTAGTAGTAAATAATAATAAACCCGAAGTATTTAAATCAAGTCTACCCACGGAAATAAACCGCCCTTTTTTAGGCTTTGGAATTGCGCTGAACACATCAGGTCGACCTTCTGGGTCATGGCGTGTGCACAATTCGCCTTCTGGTTTATGATAAATCAATACTAAATCTTCGCTTGCTGTGTTATTAAGTTTGACTGGCTTGTCATCTAATAAAACCTTTGCGGTGTCATCAATTCTAAGCCCTAAATGCGCAACCTCACCATCGACTTTAATACGGCCAGCGCTAATCCATTGTTCAACTTCCCTGCGTGAACCCAGGCCGTTTTGTGCAAGTATTTTTTGCAGTTTGTGAGACATATTAAGAATTGTTTTCCATCTGTGACGATGAACTAGGGGCTGTGATGGTAAGCTCTGAGGCTTCACTCATTTTTAATTCTAATGATATTTGCTCATCTTTATCGGAATTGTCTTTTTCAATCAATACTTGTATGAGCGCGGGTAATTCATCTAAGGCTTTTAAGCCAAAATAGTCTAAAAATAAAGGGGTTGTCGCCATCAGTTCAGGTCTTCCTGGAACTTCTCTATGCCCGACAATCTTAATCCATTCCCTATCTAATAAAGTTTTGATGGTATTGGGACTCACACTCACACCCCGAATTTGCTCAATATCGCCACGGGTAACTGGTTGCCGATAAGCAATTACGGCTAATGTTTCTAGTAATGCACGAGAATAACGCGGCGGTTTTTGTTCCCATAATCGGCACACCCAAGGTGCTAAATCCGCCGCCACGCGAAAACAATAACCACTTGCCACATGATTAAGTTCAACGCCGCGACCCGCATAAATTTGCGTGAGTTCAGCCATTAAAGCTTTGACTTCCGCTGTGGAAGGTTTTTCTTCTTCAATAAATAAATTAGCAATTTCATTGACGGTTAAAGGTTTATCGCTTGCAAATATAGCGCCTTCAATGATACGGATCTGTTGTTGTTTATCAATCATGCTCTGGTATCGCTCTTAAATAAATAGGTGCAAAAGAACTCGCTTGGGATAATTCTAGCATGGCTTCTTTGAGCAATTCTAATATCGCTAAAAAAGTCACGATAATGCCAAGCCGGCCGCTTTCAGGTTTAAATAATGCACTGAACTCGGTAAATTGGTCGGCATTAATTTTTTCCAAAACATGGGTCATTGCTTGTCTGACGGTCATCAGTTCTTGCATGACATGATGATGGGAAAATTGTTCGGCGCGCGCAAGTACTGTTTGCAGCGCCACCACTAATTCTTTTAAGGTAGTTTGTGGTAATACAGTTGGTATTTCCAATTCTGGTATTTCTACATGGACTGGGAATATATCACGTTCCATACGCGGGATTTGGTCTAAATCTTCTGCCGCACGCTTGAATTGTTCATACAATTGTAATTGTCGCATCAGTTGTTCGCGCGGGTCTATGCCTTCGTCTTCTGAGTCGGTTACCGGCGGACGTGGTAATAATAAGCGGGACTTGATTTCCGCAAGTGTTGCCGCCATCACTAAATATTCACCGGCTAATTCCAGACGCAATTCATTCATGAGCGCGATATATTGCATATATTGCTTGGTGATTTCGGCAATAGGAATATCAAGAATTTCTAAATTATGACGTCTGATTAAATAAAGCAGCAAATCCAATGGTCCTTCAAAGGCATCTAGAAATACTCTTAAGGCATCAGGCGGAATATATAAATCTTGCGGCATTTCGGTATAGGGTTTATCCAATACCCGTGCTATGACTTCTGACATGTGCCCTCTTCCTTATTAAGATACGGGTAAACTAATCCCATGGCCTTTTTCACAGCGCATAAAGTGTGTTGTGCAGTTTTCTTGGCATTTTGCGTGCCTTCATCCAGGATAGCAGAAACTTCTTCAGGTTTAGCATGAAAATGTGCCATTTTTTCTTGGATTGGCGCAAGTTCTTCATTAATCGCTTTAATAACTGGGCCCTTACATTCTACACAGCCAATACCTGCAGAACGGCAGCCCGTTTGTACCCATTGTTTGGTGTCTTCATCACTATAGACTTTGTGAAAAGACCACACTGGACAACGTTCAGGTTCACCTTTATCGGTACGACGAACGCGTGCAGGATCAGTAGGCATGGTTTTAACTTTTTGCTCTACGACTTTAGGTGGGTCGTTTAAGGCAATAGTATTATGGTAAGACTTAGACATCTTCTGGCCATCTAAGCCAGGTAATTTTGAGGTTTTGGTTAATAAGACTTTAGGCTCAATGAATACTGGCTGTTTATATAAAAAATTAAACCGACGCGCCACTTCACGCGCAAATTCAATATGCGGGACTTGGTCTTCGCCAACCGGGACAAAATTCGCGTTATAAGCCAAAATATCTGCAGTTTGTAATAAGGGATAACCCAAAAAACCATAAGTCGCCAAGTCTTTTTCTTTTAATTTTTCTTGTTGATCTTTATACGTAGGCACGCGGGTTAACCATGACAGCGGCGTAAACATGGACAATAATAAATGCAGTTCAGCATGCTCATGCATTTCGGATTGAATAAAAATATGACATTTTTTCGGATCTATGCCTACAGCCAGCCAAGTAACGGCCATTTCAAACACATCTTTGGCAATTGAGGACGAATCATCATAGTGAGTCGTCAAGGCGTGCCAATCGACTATGCTGAAATAACATTCATATTTGGTTTGTAAATCCAGCCAGTTTTTCAACACGCCATGATAATGGCCTAAATGTAAACTGCCGGTTGGGCGCATGCCTGATAATACACGTTGCTTTTGGGACAACTTCACTCTCCAGTATTGTACGACTAAAATATGTTATCATACTTCCGTTATTAACAAGGAATCTATATGAAATTACTTTTTGAAATTATAACCTTAGTTCTATTTTTTGCCGTTTACCAAATTTATGATTTAAACAGCGCCATTTTAGTGGTGATTGTGGCTTATACGCTTTATACCCTCTTTACCCTGATTAAGCATAAACGCCTATTTTAAATGGAAACCCACCATAGTGTGCTGGTTATTTGCCACCGTATTACTGGGCGGTTATGTCATCAGTAAACAAAACTTATTACAACGTTTAGGCAAAGATAATTTAAGCTTGCCTGATCATCTTTGGAAGCGGCTTAATTTTGCCTGGATAGTCTTTTTTATCTTTATGGGCGCTATCAATTTATATGTCGCCTATGAATATGATACAACCACCTGGGTTTATTTTAAATTATTCGGGGCTGTAGGCTTATTACTGGCCTTTTTGCTGGTGCAAGCGTATTTCCTCTGGCCTTATATTAGTGAAGAGAAGAAAAAATAATGACGGATTTAATGCAAGAAATGCAACAACGCTTAACGCAAGCCTGCGCGCCTACCAGTCTTAATATTATCGATGACAGCGCTCATCATATTGGACATGCGGGCAATCGCGGGGGTGGACATTTTACTGTTGAGATTACTTCGCCTATATTTGAAGGGTTATCATTAGTCAAACGTCACCAATTGGTTTACAAAGCCTTAGGTGATTTTGTTGGGCGTGAGATTCATGCTGTTTCGATTCAGGCAAAAACACCGGATGAAGCCAAATGAAAAAAATATGGATATTAATCGTTTTATTAATTTGCCCTATAGTGGTTTTGGCCGACAATATGACTATGGGCGGCCCCAATGCCACCACCAATAACTTAGGTATTGCTGCCACTAATCTTAATTCCGTTATCGCTTTTATTTATGATATTTTAGATGTGATTCTTTTCATAGGCGCCGCAATTTTAGGCATGAGCGGCTTATTAAAATACCGTCTCCACAGACAAAATCCACAACAAGTCCCTTTAAGCACCCCGGTTACTGAATTATCCTTAGCCGGTGTTTTAATTATTTTGGCAGTTTTAGTGCAAATGTCTGCCAGTAATAAAACTGTAACTAATCCTAATTTACCTAATATTAACGCGCCCGGAGGCCATAGAGCTGCCCCGGCCCCTAATAATGCTTATCCCTACTAAAACATTGCTTTTCAACTCACATATGTTATCATACTTAATTCATTCTAATGGATTAAGTCAATGTTTCATAAACGTTCAGTGACAGCATTTTGCACCTACAGAAATCAGCTCGTCAGCGCATCCCTAGATAAAACCATTAAGTTTTGGGATAGTGACGCTAGATGTCTACATACCATAAATCCACCTACCGAATATGGTATAAGCTCTATGGCCATTCTTCCCAATGAAAAACTGCTAGTAGGTACCAATAATGGCACTATCTTTATTTATGATTGCAACAACATAAATGCCGCGCCACAAATAGTAAATACCAACCAACAATCGCCTGTGCGTGCAATTGCGGTATTTCCTAACAATGAATGGGTGAGCGCCAATGACAATGTCTTGACCTTCTGGGATAAAGAAGGCAATGAAGTCGATGCGTTGATTTTACGCACGAATATTATTATTTATTCAGTCGCCACCATCGCACAAGATACTGTAGCGATAGGATTGAATAATAATGAAATTCGAATACGTAATGTTAAAACTGGAAACCAAAAAACTTTATCTGGTCATGAGGGAACCGTGTTTTCTTTATCTGTATTTAATAACACGCTGGCAAGCGGTTCATTAGATCGCACCATTAAAATCTGGGATCTCAAAACAACACAATTATTAGCAACGTATACAGATCACAATAGCCCAGTCTATTCATTGCATTATATTGTGCAAAATGATTTACTCGTCAGCGGCAGTGAAGATGGGAAAATGATGTACTGGAATGTAAAAGACTTTAGATCCATTAAATTCCGCGTTCACCCGCCTCAACTAGGTCCCGTAGAAGCAATTATAGGTTGTTGGAATGGCGTCATTACCGGCGCGATGAATGGTGAAATCAAGTCTTGGCAACTGGTTGAATTTCCGCAAGCTACGGCTAGACCATGCCTTGCTTCACCACAGCATCAAAATAATCAACAAGAAGTAGCTGATGTTTCACCAAGAACGTCACAGTTTATCCGTGTAATCCGTACAAATAGTTAACCCAGTATTTTTATAAATCACCACAATACAATATGATAATCTGATTCCGTAGGATGGTTAACCTATCAAAAGTTGTCCGTTCATATAGGGTTGTAATACTCTTGGAATGTGAATCTTGCCATCTTTATCTTGATAATTTTCCAAAACCGCGACCAAGGTTCGGCCAATCGCAAGACCTGAGCCGTTTAAGGTGTGTAATAATTCTGGTTTGCCAGTTTCTTTATTGCGAAAACGCGCTTGCATGCGTCTTGCTTGATAAGATTCAAAATTACTGCAGGAAGAAATCTCGCGATATTTTTGCTGACCGGGTAGCCACACTTCAAGATCATAAGTTTTCGCAGAACTCGCGCCCGTATCGCCGCTGCATAATAACATCACACGATAAGGTAACTCTAACAGTTGCAAAACTTTTTCAGCATGCGCTGTTAATTGTTCATGCGCTTCATAAGATTTATCAGGATGGGCGAATTGCACTAATTCTACTTTTTCAAATTGATGTTGGCGTATCATGCCGCGTACATCTTTGCCATATGACCCTGCTTCTGCGCGAAAGCAATTGCTGTGGCAAGTATATTTTACCGGTAATTCGTTTTCTTCAATAATAGTATCGCGTGCTAAATTGGTGACTGGCACTTCAGAGGTTGGAATCATACCCCATTCGTCATTTTTTAACATAAATAAATCTTCTTCGAATTTAGGTAATTGGCCAGTGCCGTAAAAACTGTCGCGATTTACTATTAACGGTACAATAACTTCTGTATATTCATGTTCACGGGTATGTAAATCTAACATGAATTGTGCAAGCGCGCGGTGTAAGCGTGCAATTGCGCCTTTCATCACCACAAAACGTGAACCGGTAATTTTTGCAGCGACAGCAAAATCTAAGCCGCCTAAGTTTTCCCCAAGTTCTACATGATCTTTAGGCGTAAAATCAAATGTTTTAGGTGTGCCTATTCTGCGAATTTCTACATTATCATTCTCATCTTTACCAACGGGTACAGAATCATGTAATAAATTTGGTAGTGACATTAAAAATAATTGCAATTCGTCTTGCACAAGTTGCAGTTCATCTTCTTGTGCTTTTAATTTATCGCCTAATTCTTGTACGGTTTTACGCAAAGCCTCAATATCTTCACCACGCGCTTTGGCATCTCCTATGGATTTAGAGCGCACATTACGTTCATTGCGTAATTCTTCGGTGAGGGTTTGAATAGTTTTGCGCTTTTCTTCTAGCCCTTGATATTTGGCAATATCTAAATCAAAGCCACGTTTTTTTAGATTATCCGCAACGGCGTGGATGTCTTGTCTTAATAATTTTGGATCTATCATAGTATACCTATTTGTAAATACTTGGCTTGTTATTGCACACTCATGCTATTTCTATAGGTTTTTGCACACTCATCATAGCGTTCCTGGAAGAAAGCTTCAGTTTGTTTTCCTGCATGTGCACGCTCCCACATCAATAAGCGTAGCGGTTTGTTGCCAGCCAAAATATCCGCTGTCGTGGTTACACCCATGCCTAAATTCCTGTGAGAATTAAACAACAAATCTTCTTCTATTTCAGACAGCTTATTAAATTGTGAATGACCGTTAGATAATTTTAATATAGCTCCTTTTGCCCTCAATAATTGTAAAGCTTCATCCCAAGCGCCACTTGACTTCATCATTACTTTTAAAGTTTGTTGATGATGAGATTGCGCGGATAAATTAGGATTGAACAGATTGAATAATTTATACACTTTATTAATATCCGTTTCTCTTTTTTCAAGCTCGTTAATCAAAGCAAGTAAAATAGCGTTTTTCAATTCCTTAATATTGCTTGCTAAATTAATCACAGCACTGAGATCTGTTAAAAATATTTTTAAATCCTTATCTGTGGTTTTATCAATTGACGACAGAATATAAACAGCCCATTGGACTGCTATCAACCCCGGATGACTAACTAATAAAGTTTGCATTAGTTTAGTATTTATTTGACCATTTAATATTTTGGATTCTGGGTAATAACGTTTTACCGCTTGCAATAATACATCCAGTTGTTGCACAGTTAAATTATCGCTGGTATCTAGCTTAGTAGATAAGGTGTTGTAAAGAGATAGTGTATATTCCAGCTTATCTTCTTGTCGTTTCGTAGGTGCAATATTAATTCCACATAAAATACGTAATTTTTGGTGTAACAATAAATCAGGACTTACTGTCTGCGCTAAAAACTCTTCATCAAATTGAGAGAGTGAACCCAACAAATGAGTTTCTATAAATTCGATAGTATCTTTTGTAATAATATCTGGTGCATCTGTTATAGCATCAACACCTATTCTTCCGGCTGCTTCTTGCGGAACAACAAAGTTATCCCATAATTTTTGCTTTGTAGATTGCGTAACAGGAGGTGTTAACAAATTATTTGCAAAAGATATCAGGATATTCCAAAATTCAAGATAAGATTGAACGGTATTCTGTGTTATTGCTTCATCTAATTTAAACGTCAATGAATCATTATAGACCGAAGCATATGTTGTTGTAATTTCTCGTTCAAAAATCTCTTTACTTGAGTCAGATATATTTTCAGTATCTACCCATTCTTTCAATGCCATGCGCTGAACACGTAAGCGCGCGGCTGCTATATCTCCTTCAGCAACCATTGAATTAATTAATGCTATTTTAAATAACGCCCAACGTTTTTGTTTGGCACACTGGACAATCTCTGCTTTGCCTTTATCACTAAAGAATTTTAAACCTGAAAAATATCTATTAACTGCTTGAGGCGTAGTTGCAGCATTGATATTTTTAATATGTGCAGGGATTACTAGTTGATCTTTTGCCTCATTTGCTTCTTTTCCCAAGAGCGCAAGCATTTTTTCTCGCACTTTTTTATCAAATTGAGATAGATATGTACCTACAGAAGCACATACTACGCCACATGCTTGATCAATAGCGTTAATATCTACAGCCATAGCAAGTGCTCTAGTGAATATATTTCTATGATAAGCTATTACTTGTTGATGGATTGCTGTAAGTGCATCTGCATGAACCTCAGTATAATCATCTTTACTTATCGCGAGTTGTGGTACTTGGCCTTTTGTAATTGCCTGTGACATCAATTGCAATTTTCTGTATTGTGCAGCGGACTTTATGTCTTTGTCATCAGAACGCACATGGATTTCAAGAGCGGTTACATCTTCAATCATTGCTATTTGATGTACATTAACCGCTCGCGGGAACCGTGAACAATATGGTGCGAAAATGGCTTGACTGCACAGTTGTTGATGTAGTTTTAGCGGATCACGCGATATTTCTACATTTCGCATATCCCAAACTAATGCATTCCAATATTTACAAGATGCTTCGTAAAGTTCTGTCAATACTTCATAAACTTCCTTTTTCTCTTCTTCAGATGATGTATCGGTGAGTTCAAAAGTCAATTCATGCGCTTGTTTTGTGACTTCTTTTAGTTTTGCTTGTAAATTTTGGTAAATATCAGGACTACTGATATCAACATTGTCATCCATTGTTTGCGCATATTTTCTCACCTTAGCAATTAATTCACTCAGCGGTACAGAGGGAAATTGAACGGGAAATGATGACTTAGCGTTTTGCCAATTCACAACAACTGTAGACCTTGCACTTAATGCTTGTTCATACTGAGTTTTAAGATCCAAGGTACATTGAGGAGCAATTGATAGTAATGAAAAAATTGATCTTTGAGGATTTTTTAGATCCATTATTAGACCTACCAAAGCTGCATATCGGACTTTTTGTTTGCCTGTAGCAAAAAAACCTTGATTATCATCTGCTAAGCGTTCTTCAAATGCCTCACATAAAGTCTTATATTGTGCTTTTAATTGAGCATCATCAGGAAAATGCATACACACTTCACGATAAGCCAATAATTCCACAAGCAATTCCAGCGGATTTCGAATCAAGGATGAAGTGCTTAAACTCTGCGGAAATTTATTGCCTGTATCTAAGTCCTTAACTGCAGTGATATATTCTTCTAGTGCTGCAATTTGTACAGATTCATTTGCAAATCGCTGACTATCTTCAGGACTCAAAATGTCACCCTGGCGAACTTTTATAGCCAAAGGCTGTAGATTATTTTCACGTGTTTGCTTTTCTTGTTCGGCCAGTTGTTTATATCGCTCGGTCAACATACGCACTGCCTGATATTTAGCATGTGCATTGGCCAAGTTCACGGCTGCAATTGGATCTTCGAATTCATATTCCCTTGCGACTAGACCGGCAGCATTACGCAAGGTATCGATATTTATGTCTGCTGAAAATGCAGTCGTGGAATTAAAAGATGGGTCAATATGTTCAGCTATAGTAAAAGGCATAATCAAACTCCAATTATGGGGGTAAAAACTTAGATTATCATAAAAGTTTAATGAGTTACTAATAGTTTTATAAAGTAGTACATTAATATTAGAAAAATAACTAATATATTAGGCTTTATCCAGCTCTTTCAAGGTCGCTAACTTCTGCGCAATCTTAATTTCTAAGCCACGATTTACGGGTTGATAATAAGCTTTTTTCGCCATGCCTTCGGGGAAATATTGCTCGCCTGCGGCATAGGCATTTTCTTCATTGTGGGCATAACGGTAATTTTTGCCGTAATCTAATGCCTTCATTAATTTTGTGGGCGCATTACGCAAGTGATTGGGAACTTTTAAAGTACCATAAGTTTTGGCATCTTGTAAGGCTGCATTATAGGCCGTATAAACTGCATTACTTTTGGCCGCAATTGCCATATAAATCACCGCTTGGGCTAAAGCTAATTCACCTTCAGGTTGTCCTAAACGTTCCACAACTTCCCATGCATTTAAGGCAATTGTTAAGGCTCTTGGATCGGCATTACCAATATCTTCACTTGCCATACGCACTACCCGTCTTGCAATATATAAAGGATCGCAACCACCGACTAACATTCTGGCTAGCCAATATAAACTGGCATCTGGGTCGCTGCCTCGCACTGATTTATGTAAGGCAGAAATTTGCTCGTAAAATTCATCACCTTGTCTGTCAAAAACTACGTGAGGTTCACTTAATACTTGTTCAATTGCCGCTAATTCAATCACGCCATTTTCTGCTAAATCGGCGCTCATTTCTAAATAACCTAAAGCGCGGCGCGCATCGCCACCGGATGCTTTGGCAATATGGGTTAATAATTCATCGCTGATGTTTAAATTGAGATCGC
>JBEKTV010000038.1:0-7824 GCA_049515675.1 Gammaproteobacteria bacterium
AAAGTGCCAGCGGTATCGACGATATCATCGATAATGATACATGTGCGGTCTTTGACCTCACCAATAATATTCATGACTTGTGATTCATTGGGGTTTGGCCGGCGTTTATCAATAATCACTAAATCAGCGTCATTTAAGCGTTTAGCAAATGCGCGCGCGCGAACTACACCACCGACATCGGGAGAAACAATAGTGACATTGTGGTCATATAGTGCTTGAATATCGGCTAATAAAAGTTTAGTGGCATAAACGTTATCTACAGGTATTTCAAAAAAGCCTTGGATTTGGTCAGCATGTAAATCGACAGTCACGATTCTGCTAAAACCTACACCGGTTAACAAATCTGCAACGACTTTAGCGCTAATGGGCACTCTTGCTGAACGTACGCGTCTATCTTGTCTTGCATAGCCAAAATAGGGAATGACCGCAGTAATTTTTTTGGCGGAAGCGCGACGCAGCGCATCGGCCATTACCAGTAATTCCATTAAATTATCATTACAAGGTGCGCAGGTAGATTGCACCACAAATACATCTTTGCCGCGAACATTTTCCAGAATTTCTAGGCGAATTTCGCCATCGCTAAAACGGCCGACTAGCGCTTTACCAAGAGGCATGCCTAAATGATCCGCAACTGCTTGTGCGAGTACGGGATTGGCATTGCCGCTGAAAATCATTAGATTATGAATCATATATCTATCTATTACTGTTAAAATGGCTGGGGCGCCAGGATTCGAACCTGGGTATGCTGGAATCAAAATCCAGTGCCTTACCGCTTGGCGACGCCCCACTATTATCAATTAAAAAATAAGGGAGGATTGGTTTTGCCCTTGTGCTGCGAATCCTAACATTCCACTTGGAATTTGTCCAACAATATCTTGTGCTTGGGCCTTGCTTTCACAGGGCAAATATAGGCCTGCGCCGCTTCCGGTTAAGTAAGCTTGGCCAAATTGCTTGAGCCAATCTAAGGCTGTTTTAATTTCGGGATATTCTTGGCATACAAGAGGGCTGAAATCATTCTCGCCTAAATAGCGTAAATAATCTTCGGATTTTATTAAAGGCGTGTTGCGAATAAGATGTGGGTGTCTATAAATAGCCACAGTGCTGACATGAACGGGCGGTACTAAGACGACATACCAAGATTCTGGGGGATTCACTTGGGTAAATTCATCGCCTATACCTTCTGCAAAAGCCGCGTGTCCATAAATAAAAATTCCTACATCGGCGCCAAGTTGTCTCGCTAAGGTTAATAATTGGGTTTTGCTTAGATTTGTGTGCCATAAACGGTTTAAGGCAATTAAAGTGGTGGCCGCATTTGAGCTACCGCCGCCTAAGCCGCTGCCCATGGGAATTCTTTTTACCAATTGAATATGCGCGCCTTTATTGCAGCCGGTGGTTTGTTTTAATAGCTGTGCGGCTTTGTAGATTAAATTATCTTCGGTTGCGACATTTTCTAAATCTGATTTAAGGGTAATCTCTTTCGCAAGCTCAAAACTTAAAGTATCACCAATGCTTAAAAACTGAAACACGGTTTGTAAATTATGATAACCATCGGGGCGCTGGCCCACGATATGTAACATCAAATTAAGTTTGGCCGGCGAGGGCAGGGTTAAGGATTGATCTGCCATGTTCTGAAGAATAAAGTAATGTGGGTGTCAGTGTAATTTAAGGTCATTTTCCGCGGCAGCCTATAATCGTCTACTTGCTGGTAACTATTATATATAATCGTCCAGCCGTGTTGTCTTAAGCGTGCATATAAACCTTGATCATCTAATATATATTCATATTTATAATGAGGATCAGGTAATCCCCTTACCCAATAATACATACTCTCAATCGGCATAGACCAGCCAGTATGATGGTAGAGTAATAATTCAGCGTTATAAGCGGTTTCTTTATCACCATGGGCATCTTGAAACACCACTTTATCAGGATAACCTGATAACAACACATTGCCCTGGCCTAAGGGGCCGGTTAAAGCAATGTCATAGCGATCAGGTGATGATTGTTTCCAGAGTAAACCTGCGGATACAGCTTCATCAGGTTGTTTTACCGAAAATTTACCTTTAATTTCCCAATGTTCAATTGTTTCTGGGTCGGCCATTTCAAAAGGCAATTCAGGCGTAGCTTGGTGTTTGACGCAAGCGGTTAACAATAAAGTTAAGAATAAAATAATAATATGATTTCGCATGAGGGGAGTGTAGCATTTTGTTTTTGAATTTGATACTAGGGCTTTTATAAGGCTTCAGATGCAATTTCATTTTTAATTTGCGCATAAATAAATTGCAAATCCGTTTCATTGGGCAGACGCTTGGTGACTACGGCAAGATAATCGCGAGCAGCGATTTTTTTACCGGCTTGATACAGTAATTGAACTTTGAGTGCAATTGCAGATATCCAATTAGGATGCAGTAGCAATGCTTGTTCTGTTGCTTGTAGGGCGAGGGCATTATATTCCAAACTTTGTGCTTGTCTTGCTAATACAAACCAAATGCCTGGGTCTTGTTTATGCGTAGTGGTAACGCGTTGTAACACTGAGAAATAAATACTTTGCTCTTTAGGGTCTTGCAAACTTTCATGAATCATCAATAAATGCGGTAATGCTTCTTCGGGGGTGGTGTCCATAAGATGATTTAAGAAGATATAAGCAGATTCCTCATTAAACTCAGCAATATAAAGTGCTGCGGTTAATGCTTGGGCTTTAGCGTTTTTGGGCTCAAGATTCGCCCAAAGTTCAGCATTTTGACGCGCAAGTGGCAATATTTGCGCTTCAAGGGACGCACTGGTGGCTAATAAGGCAAAATCAGCGCGCTGGGTTTTTTGTGCAAGCGCGGCATAATGTATGGCCGCTTGTGACCATAATTGCCGCTGCCAGGCCAAATCCGCCATTAATAAATGATAATCCAAGGTGTCAGACTTTAAGGGTTGTGTCTGGCTAGGGAATTCATAGCTTTCTAAAACCAAGGATTTTTGCGACGGTGCATAATATGTCAAAATTAAGCCGCCTAGCATCACACCTATTAAAGCGTTGATGTAAGTCCAAGGAAGTTTGTGCATTATTGTCGTCATTTGTTATCTATTTGTTATGTGTTTAGGACTTATGCAAGAACCATACTTAGTTATTGGGTAAAGACGATTTATTCTTGAGATCAAATGGAGTACAATGACCGCGTCAAAGCGACATTGGGCATGGGTCAATAGTTATTCAACTGATAAGATTATGGCACTAGTAATTTGTAGCATAAGTCATAGAAGCGCACCGATTGATGTGCGTGAACAATTTGCATTAACGCCGCAAGAGTGGCCTATTGCCCTGCGTGATTTAGCAGGACAAGCAGGCTTTAATGAAGCGGTGATTTTGTCGACTTGTCATCGCACAGAAGTATTTTGCGATACGCTGCATCCCCATAAATTAGCCGCTTGGTTATGTGATTTTCATCAATTAGATATTGAACAATATTCCCCTTATTTAACTTTATATTGTGATGATGATGCCGTGCGGCATGTCATGCAAACCGCTTGTGGCTTAGATTCTATGATTTTAGGCGAGCCGCAAATTTTAGGGCAAATGAAACAAGCCTATGCGCAAGCACAACAAACAGGCACAGTCGGTAAATTATTAAATCGTTTATTTCAAACGGTATTTTCAACTGCAAAAACAGTGCGCAGTCAAACCGCAATTGGTGCAAATCCTGTGTCGGTGGCATCTACTGCAGTTAAACTGGCTGAAGATTTTTTTCAAGATTTATCAACACAAAGTGCATTATTAATTGGCGCAGGCGATACCATTGAATTAAGTGTAAAACATTTATATGAACATGGCGTGCGACAATTTACTTTTGCTAATCGCACATTTGCAAAAGCACAAGCATTTACGCAAAAATATCAAGGTCGCGCTGTGGCCTTGCCTATGATTTCAAGTATTTTAGCCAAGCATGATGTAGTGATTTCTGCAACTACAAGTCCAACACCAATATTAGGTAAAGGTTGTGTTGAAAGAGCATTGCAATGGCGCGGCAATCGTCCATTATTATTAATTGATTTAGCCATGCCACGGGATATTGAACCCGAAGTTGCTAATTTAAATCATGTACATTTATATGATGTTGATGCCCTGCACGAGCAAGTGCAAGCCGGCATTAAAGCCCGCCAACAAGCAGCGCATTTAGCGATGCGCATTATTAATCAACACGTGGCTTTATTTATGCAATGGTTAGGTACACAAAGTGCTACGCATATTATTCGCTCTTATCGTCAAGAAGGTGAGCGTATGCGTGATGCAGAATTACAAGCCGCATTACAAGCGTTAAATAATCAACAAGACCCAGAACAAGTTATCACCCAATTAGCCCATCGTTTAACCAATAAATTAATGCATGAACCTACAGTACAATTGCGGCTTGTGACCGCAGAATCATCAGAGCAAAATGTTCAAGATGAAGTGGCGGTCTGATGAAAGCCTCACTTTATGATAAATTGACCATGATTACCGCAAGAGCGAAAGAACTCAATACGTTACTCTCAGATCCCAATGTATTAAACGATCTCGATAAATATCGCAGTTATACCAAAGAATATGCTGATTTAGAGCCTGTGGTGACAAGTTTTAATGACTATCAAATTGCAACCGATGCAATTGAAACCTCGCTATTACTGTTAAAAGATCCCGATGAAGACATACGCGAAATGGCGCAAATTGAACTTGCAACCGCAAAAGAAGAACAAGAAGCCTGCGAGCAGCAATTACAAGTATTATTATTACCCAAAGATCCAGATGATGAGCGTAATGCTTATGTGGAAATTCGTGCGGGTGCAGGCGGTGATGAAGCGGGTATTTTTGCTGGTGATTTAATGCGTATGTATAGCCGTTATGCTGAACAAAAAGGTTGGCGCTCACAATTAATGAGCAGTCACCCAAGCGAGCGGGGCGGTTTTAAAGAAGTGATTTTATTAATTAGCGGCCAAGGTGTTTATGGTCGATTAAAATTTGAATCTGGAGCACATCGCGTGCAACGTGTGCCTGATACAGAATCTCAAGGCCGTATTCATACGTCAACCTGCACCGTTGCGGTATTACCTGAATTAGATGAAGTCGCCGCCATTGAAATTAATCCTGCAGATTTAAAAGTAGATACTTATCGATCATCTGGCGCAGGCGGTCAACACGTAAATACTACAGATTCTGCAATACGGATTACCCATATTCCAACCGGAATTATTGTAGAGTGTCAGGACGAGCGGTCACAACATAAAAACCGCGCAAGAGCTATGAGTATTTTAAGCGCAAAAATTCAGCAAGCCGAAAAAGATAAACTACAAAAAGAAAAAGCCGCAACGAGACGTTTATTAGTAGGCAGCGGTGATAGATCAGAGCGCATTCGTACTTACAATTTCCCCCAAGGCCGTTTGACCGATCATAGAGTGAATTTAACATTGTATAAATTACTGGATATTATGGAAGGTAATATAGACCCAGTGATTGATGTGTTGATTCAGGAAAATCAAGCAGATGAATTGGCGGCGATTGAGTAATTTTTTGTGTACGATTAAACATCATAATTTAAAATATAATTTCCGTAGGGGCGAAAAATCTTTCGCTCGGGATCTTGCAAATATAAACTGGAAATTCAAATGAAAACTATTATGCATGCTCTTAAACAAGCCCAGATTTTGCTGAACGAACCTCGTAGTGGAGAAATTCTGCTCGCCCATGTACTTAAAAAATCACCCGCTTATTTATATACTTATCCTGAAAAAATGTTAACACCAGAAGAAACAGATTTGTTCCAAAATTTAATTAAAAGACGCGTACAGGGTGAGCCTATTGCTTATATTATTAGAAAAAAAGAATTTTATTCGCTGGAATTTAAAGTGACAAATGATACCTTAATTCCACGTCCAGAAACGGAAATGTTAGTTGATGCGGCCTTAAACATTATTGCAGATAAACCTTGTAAAGTTTTAGAGCTGGGCATTGGTGCTGGTTCTGTTGCAATTACGATTGCAAAACTAAAACCACAAGCGCAGGTGACGGCAACCGATATTTCAGTAGATGCATTAACAGTAGCCAAAGAAAATGCGCACATGCATCAAGTAAAAAATATTGATTTTATTTTAAGTGATTGGTTTAAAGATATTCCATCACTGAAATTTGATATCATTATCAGCAATCCGCCCTATATTGCTGAAAATGACCCGCATTTAGATGATTTGCAATATGAACCTAGACGCGCCTTGATTGCAGGTGTTACTGGTTTAATGGATTTGGAACATATTATTGCAAATGCGAGTTTTTATTTGCAGGATGGTGGCTGGTTATTAGTAGAACATGGCTATGATCAGCAAAATGCGGTACAAGATTTATTTAAGGCAGCGGGTTATCTGGCCATAAATACCTTATTAGATTTATCAGGTCAGCCCCGTGCTACTGTGGGACAAAAATCATGTTAGTTGCAATTATTCCCGTACATTCAATTGAATCTGCGCAAGCGTTAATGCATCAAGCATCTGGCGCGGATGTGTTTGAATTTCGTTTTGATTTTATGCTTAAATTTAATTTAGATGAAATTAAAAAACTTAGAGATGAAACAGACAAGCAAGTGTTATTTACTTTACGAAAATCCGAGCAAGGAGGCGTATATAAAGGCAAAGAAGTAGAACGTTTGCAATTAATTGAAAAATTAATTACTTTAAAACCAGATTATTTTGATATTGAACATGATGTACCCATTGAATTTTGTAAAAAATTAAAAAGTATTGCGCCTACCACAAAGCTGATGTGTTCCTATCATAATTTTATTCATACGCCAGATGATTTGCCACAATTATTACAGCAGATGATGAATCCTATTTTTTCTGCTTATAAAATTATTACGACTGCAAACTCAATTTTAGATACCTTGCGCATACTGGATTTTGTTAAAAATCATAATCAACAAATCACATTGACCGCTCATGCAATGGGTGAAGTTGGCGTTACCAGTCGAATTTTAGGAAAAATCTTGGGTAATTATTTTACTTACAGTACTGTCAATGAAGAAAATATTGCTTCCGGTTTAGTAAGCTTAGATGATTTCATCAAGATTTATCATTATCATGATTTAAATCAATACACGAAAATATATGGTTTGATTGGCGATCCTGTTTCACAAAGCATAGGTCATATTTTTCATAATCAAGAATTTATTAAACATCACCAGAATGCAGTATATGTTAAATTTCAGGTTAAACCTGATGAATTAGCACTTTTTTTTAAATCTATACAGAATTTAGCCATAGAAGGCATTAGTGTGACTATGCCGCATAAACAAGCAGTATTAGCATTCTGCAATGACGCTACAGATGATGTGAAAGCAATTGGCGCCGCTAACACATTGATTAAAACCCATAATGGCTATTTGGCGGCAAATACTGATGGCGATGCTGTGGTGCAGATATTACCAGCGCCTCTTAAAGATAAAAAAATTGTCATATTAGGCGCAGGTGGTGCAGCAAGTAGTATTATTTATAGCTTGAAAAAAGTAGGCGCAAAGCTTGAGGTGTTTAATCGCACAGCACATCCAGGCGTTTTGCCTTTAGAAACTGCAGCGCATGCAGACTATGATATTTTAATTAATACTATTCCTGCAAAATATTACAACCAAAACTTTATTCGCTTTATCCCAAATAAAATAATTATGGATGCAAACTACCAAGCAACGCCAACACCACTTATTCAAGATGCAGCAAAACACGGATGTATTTGCATTGAAGGTCAAGCGATGTTTTACGCACAAGCACAATTACAACGACAATTATGGTTTACACACAATGAATGATGAACAACTA
>JBEKTV010000039.1:0-7773 GCA_049515675.1 Gammaproteobacteria bacterium
TCACGGAGGAATTATGAAACATTTACATGCAAGACTGATTATTTTAGGCTCAGGTCCCGCAGGTTATACTGCCGCTGTTTATGCAGCGCGGGGTTGTTTAGAACCTGTATTAATTACTGGGATTGTTCCAGGTGGGCAACTTACCACAACAACTGAAGTCGATAATTGGCCAGGTGATGTTGAAGGACTCCAAGGTCCAGATTTAATGGATAGAATGAAACGCCATGCCGAGCGTTTTAATACCAACATTATCAATGATCATATTCAGCGTGTGGATTTTTCCACGCGTCCATTGCGTTTATTTGGCGATGAAACCGAATATACTTGTGATGCCTTAATTATTGCAACTGGCGCTTCAGCCAAATATTTAGGCTTACCTTCAGAACAAGCTTTTATGGGTAAAGGTGTTTCTGCGTGTGCTACTTGTGATGGCTTTTTTTATCGGGGTAAAGAAGTGGTTGTGGTTGGCGGCGGCAATACCGCGGTGGAAGAAGCGCTGTATTTATCGAATATCTGCAAAAAAGTGACTATCATTCATCGTCGTGACCAATTTAGATGCGAAAAAATCATGGCCAATAAAGTGCTAGAACGTGAGAAAAATGGCAATATTGAAATTCTCTGGCACAGTGTTTTAGAAGAAGTCTTAGGCGATAATTCTGGTGTGACTGGTGTTAAAATCCGTAATGTTCAGACTGCGCAAGAGAGCGAGTTAAAAGTCCCTGGTGTATTTATTGCCATTGGACATACCCCAAATACGCAACTTTTTACCGATCAATTGCCTATGAATAATGGATATATCGTGGTCAATAGCGGTTTAAACGGCAATGCCACAGCCACTGAAATTCCTGGTGTTTTTGCCGCGGGCGATGTCACCGACCAAGTTTATCGTCAAGCCATTACATCTGCCGGAATGGGCTGTATGGCTGCGCTGGATGCGGAAAAGTATTTAGAGTATACTGACAAAAAATTATAGGAATAGCTTATGTCACGTGAAGATCATATAGAAATGGACGGCAAGGTCATTGATAGCCTGCCTAATACCATGTTTCGAGTTGAATTAAATAATGGGCATATTGTCACTGCCCATATCTCAGGTCGCATGCGGAAAAATTATATTCGTATTTTAAAAGGCGATGATGTGGTTGTACAAATGACGCCTTACGATTTAAGTAAAGGTAGAATCGTCTTTCGCGGTACGCTGAAAAATCGTACTAAACAAGATGGTGATGATTAAATTGTAAGGACGCAACATGTTGCGTCCCTACTCCGCATCGGCAAATACTTCCGCTTTTGTGTACGCAAATGATAATTGCTCTTTATCACAACTAATTTTAATGTAACCGCCTTGGCTTAATTGTCCAAATAAAATCTCTTGCGCAAGTGGCATTTTAATTTCAGTTTGAATCAAGCGCGCCATGGGACGTGCACCCATTTTCGGATCAAAACCTTTTTTCACTAAATATTGACGTGCACTTTCATCTACTTCTAATGTGACGCCTTTATCATCAAGTTGCGCTTGCAATTCCACTAAAAACTTATCAACTACTTGATAAATCACATCTTCAGGTAATGCTTGGAATTGCACAATACTGTCTAAGCGATTTCTAAATTCCGGCGGAAATGCGCGCTCAATTTCACGCATACTGTCTGAATCATGCACTTGTTCGGTAAAGCCCATAGAGCGACGCGAAATTAATTCCGCACCGGCATTTGTGGTCATCACAATAATCACATGACGAAAATCACTTTTACGACCGTTATTATCCGTTAGCGTACCATGATCCATCACTTGTAATAATAAATTGAACACGTCAGGATGCGCTTTTTCAATTTCATCTAATAATAGAACACAATGCGGATGCTTATTAATTTGCTCGGTCAATAAACCACCTTGATCAAAACCTACATATCCAGGAGGCGCGCCAATCAAACGTGAAACTGTATGACGTTCCATATATTCAGACATATCTAAACGAATTAATTCTATGCCTAATAATTTAGACAGTTGTCGTGTGACTTCAGTTTTACCCACGCCGGTTGGGCCTGCAAATAAAAACGAGCCTATCGGTTTACGTGCATCCCCTAAACCTGCGCGCGCCATTTTAATAGTTGCTGATAATTGTTCAATCGCTTTATCTTGTCCAAACACTAACATTTTTAAATCACGTTCTAAGTGACCCATCATTTCACGGTCAGTGCTGGATACTGTTTTTGCAGGAATACGCGCAATTTTGGAAACAATATCTTCAATCTCACGCACACCAATGGTTTTTTTGCGTTTTGATGGTGGTAATAAACGCTGATACGCGCCCGCTTCGTCGACAATATCAATCGCTTTATCAGGAAGAAAACGATCATGAATATAACGCGCACCCAATTCAGCTGCAGATTTAAGTGCACGCGGTGAATATTTCACTGCATGATGCGCTTCAAAATATGTTTTTAAACCTTTTAATATTTGTACAGTTTGATCAACTGTAGGTTCAATCACATCAATTTTTTGAAAACGTCTTGCCAGTGCATTATCTTTTTCAAAAATCCCGCGGAATTCTTGATAAGTCGTAGCCCCGATACAACGTAATTCGCCAGATGCGAGCAATGGTTTAATTAAATTTGATGCATCCATGACGCCACCACTTGCAGCGCCCGCGCCAATAATGGTGTGAATTTCATCGATAAATAACACTGAACCTTTTTCTTTTGCAAGCTGATGCAACACTGCTTTTAAGCGTTTTTCAAAATCACCACGATATTTTGTGCCGGCTAATAATGCACCTAAATCTAAGGCATAAACCGTGCTGTTTGCTAAAATGTCGGGTACTTTTTTATCCACAATCATTTTTGCTAAACCTTCAGCAATTGCCGTTTTACCCACACCTGCTTCGCCGACTAATAATGGATTATTTTTGCGACGTCTACATAAAATTTGAATAGTACGTAATACTTCTTCTTCACGGCCAATTAAAGGATCAATACGACCCAAACGTGCTTTAGCATTAAGATTAACGGCGTAACTTTCAAGTGGTGACATATTTTGACTACCCATAACACCGCCGCCTTCATCGCCACCGCCTTCATCTTCATTCGGTTGTTGGTTTTCTTCTTCATTTTGTAATTTGGAAATACCATGGGCAATATAATTAATCACATCAAGACGCGTAATATTTTCTTTTTTCAGAAAATAAACGGCTTGACTTTCTTGCTCACTGAAAATAGCTGCTAATACATTTGCGCCAGTGACTTCTGATTTACCAGAAGATTGCACATGAAATACTGCGCGTTGTAATACCCGCTGAAAACCTAGCGTAGGTTGTGTTTCGCGTTCGGTATCCGATAAATCAATGAGCGGTGTAGTTTCATCAATAAAATTGACAAGATCAATACGCAAACGTTCTATATCAGAGCCGCATGCTTTTAATACACTGACGGCGGAAGAATTGTCTAATAACGACAATAATAAATGTTCAACCGTCATAAATTCATGACGTTTGCTGCGCGCTTCTTTAAACGCGAGATTGAGCGTGAACTCTAATTCTTTACTTAACATGCAACCTCCAAATATTGATTCTTATTTTAATTGTTTTTAATTATCTATAGCTTCCATATCACACAATAATGGATATTCGTGCGATCTCGCAAAATCGCTGACTAATGCCACTTTGGTTTCAGCAATATCATAAGTATACACACCACAAATACCTTTGCCGGTGTTATGAATTTGAAACATCACTTGTGTGGCACGCTCAGTACTTAAGCCAAAAAACTGGGTTAATACCGTGACTACAAAATCCATAGGCGTAAAATCGTCATTAAGCAGAATAACTTGATACATGGCCGGCTTTTTAAGCTGCGGCCTTGCTTCCTCGAGTAACTGGACTGGACCGCCGTGGTCATGTTGCAAATCGCTCACGTTTTTTTACCTTATTTTATTGTAGTCAAGATTATTAAAAGCAAAAGGACGCCGACTGTCAATTGATTAATTTTACATCATCCGCACTTGATTCCCAATAAATCTAGTGTATTATAATCGTATTAGCCTTTTATTAAGGGTCAGGGTATTTGTATTATTTCTCAACTTAAAAGGGATTTTGAATATGGCTATCGGCACAGTGAAGTGGTTTAACAATGCCAAAGGTTATGGATTTATCGCTCCAGCAGAAAATGAAAATGAAGATGTATTTGCCCATTTCTCTGCAATCGTGATGGAAGGTTACAAAAGTTTAAAAGCAGGTCAACGCGTTTCGTTTGATATTCATCAAGGTCCTAAAGGTTTACATGCAATTGACATACGTCCAACTGATGCCGAACCGGTAGAATCCAATTAAATTATTGATGTTCGTGCGATAATCTCGCACGAACATTCTTCATCATTCACATATGACTTATCATTGCTTGGCCAAAACCTGAGCATTTCACTTCTTTTGCATCCGGCATTAGTCTTGCAAAATCATAGGTGACGGTTTTTGCTTGAATGGTTTTTTCCATGCTACTGATGATTAAATCTGCTGCCTCAGTCCAGCCCATATAACGCAACATCATTTCTGCAGATAAAATCAGCGATCCTGGATTCACTTTATCTTGACCTGCATATTTAGGTGCTGTGCCGTGGGTTGCTTCGAACACAGCCGCTTTATCACCAATATTTGCGCCAGGTGCAATCCCAATACCACCGACCATTGCGGCTAGCGCATCAGAAATATAATCACCGTTTAAATTTAAAGTGGCGATCACGCTGTATTCCTCAGGACGCAATAAAATCTGCTGTAAAAATGCATCGGCAATCACATCTTTAATCGTGATCACTTGTTCAGTTTTAGGATTCATCACTGTACACCAAGGTCCACCATCTAAAAGTTCACCATCAAATTCATTAAGCGCCACTTGATAACCCCAGTTTTTAAACGCACCTTCAGTGAATTTCATAATGTTACCTTTGTGCACTAAAGTCACTGAGGGTAAATCATTATCAATGGCATATTGAATCGCACTTTTCACTAACCGTGTTGTGCCCTCTTTTGATACCGGTTTAATGCCAATACCACAATGTAGCGGAAAACGAATTTTTTTCACATGCATTTTGTTTTGCAGAAAATCAATGACTTCTTTCGCTTGACTAGAATCAGCTTCCCATTCAATACCCGCGTAGATATCTTCAGAATTTTCACGAAAAATCACCATGTTGGTTTTTTCAGGATGTTTAACGGGACTTGGCACGCCTTGAAAATAACGCACGGGTCGCAAACACACATATAAATCTAAATCTTGGCGAATCGCCACATTTAACGAGCGAATGCCGCCGCCAACGGGTGTGGTCAATGGACCTTTGATGGAAACCACATAATCGGTCATGGCTTGCAAAGTCTCACGAGGCAGCCAATTATCGCCGCCTAATTTTTTCACCGCTTTTTCACCGGCAAAAATTTCTAGCCAATGAATCTTTTTCTTGCCTGAATAAGCTTTTTTAACTGCCGCATCAACTACATCTCGCATCACAGGGGTAATATCAACGCCAATACCATCACCTTCGATAAATGGGATAATCGGCTCATCGGGTACATGCAGTTGCCCGGCCACTAATGTGATTTTTTCTGCGCTCATACTTAATACTCCTTGAATGTCTATATGGTAGCAACATTATATCCTATCCTCTATACTATTCAGATATTTATTTACCGTAATGTTAGAAGGAACTACTTATGCGCAGTCGCCATTTCTTATTAGCTATCCCCGCTCTTATCTTATTTTCAGCAACCGTATTTGCCGATTGTGATTGTGATGATGATGACGATGATGACGTTGAGAGAAGTTACGATTATTTATGGGAAGGCGAGTTTGATGCTTCATTATTGCTGGGTATCTCTAGCATAAGCCAAGACGATAGCATTATACAATCTGATTTAACAGAAACTGACCTCTTAGTTCAAAACAGTAGCAATTGGGATTCTTGGACCGGTCAATTTGGTATTGGTTATGAAATGCCTTTATATTGGAGTTTTGGTGAAGATGATGATAACTATGATGAAGATTCAGATATCAGCTGGTTTGACACTTTAACCCCACAAATCAATGTTTTTATTATTGGCGGCACTGACCTTGATGGGAATATATACACCTTTGAAAACCCAGAACATCAAATTGCGACTTACTCTATCGACTTTCACAGCACAAGGTTAATGTTTGACTTAGGTCTAGATATTTTAACCGTGCGCAATTTTTCCTTTTATGCCATAGGTGGCCTAGGTATTGCATGGAATACTACGGAATTCCACTGGAATAAAGACCCCGATGAGCCAGATGTTAAACCAGGGTTTTCACTTGAAGAAACGGATACCAGTAGTTTTGCTTATGAATTTGGAGGTGGCGTTGATTATGCGGCTTCTGAGGATATTGATATCGCCTTACAATATTTATATACCGTATTTGATGATGTTAGCGTAAGCGGCCTTAATCCTAACAGTTATTTTGATTATGAGGCCCATAGTTCAGATTTTGATGTAAAGGCGCAGTCGATATTACTAGGTGTACGCATCACCATATAATGATAAAGGAAATCTCATGAAAACTATAATAGCTAGATTGACATTATTATGCAGTGTATCTTTTTGTTTAAACGTTTTTGCAACAACAAATATAGATGAGAATCCAATAGAATTTTCCGTGGTTCCTGATATTTCTAACATTAGCTGTGGTAGCGCAGCTAGTAATGCTGTTTATACTGTCATCAATACCGATAAATATGCCACGATTATAGTAACCCCTAGAGAAATCATTAATTATGATGATTTTCCAGATAACCTAGTTCAGATTCAACCCAAAAGTGCGCCTGGCAGTCTGACAACATGTGATAATACCTATTTAAAACCAGGTCAAACTTGTAATATTAATCTTATCATCACGCCAGATAGCTGCAATAATGGCACAATACTTGGACATATTGATCGTGTATTAGTAGTTGCTACCGGCACACAATATAAAGACCCTACTGCAAAAATTAAATTTTCTTATACAAAAGCAGGCGCAGCAGATTCTTTTGCTATATTGGGTAGCGGTGTGTTCAACTACGGTTCAACATCATATGTCACAGGTGATATAGGCCATACAGGCACTAGCGCCATTTTTGGACCCTTTCATGTGACTAATGGTCAATTATATACATCAGCAACTGACCCCAATGTTATCAATGCCAATACTGCGTTTCTTAATTTATATAATCAGTTTATAGCGAACAAAGCAAACTGCCGTATACACTCTGACATTATACCGCCTACAGAATTACAAGCTTCTTATTATTGTTTAACCAGCAATTTGGGGCTTAATGAGGTGTCAGTAGATGGCCCCACTGTGTTATCAGGTAACGGTGATTTTGTATTTTTTGTAGATGATGGCCACAATACTTGTTTTCCTAATGCATCACCAAGTGCACCTTGTAATTTGCATATAAAATCAGAAACATCATTTATTTATAAAAATGGTGCTTCACCAAATAATGTTTATTGGATTACAGGAACAGGCGCCACTATACAAATTGAATCCGGTGCTGAGTTAGATGGCACAATTCTTGCTGGAGGAAATATTTCCACCTCTCCAAACGGCCCTAGTCCTGCAAGCGTGATTGGTCATTTGTGGTCTTTAGGAAATATTACTCTCTATGGTGATTCTGTCGCTATTTACCAATAAATATTTGTTATTTAGTTGATTTGATTTGGGCCGCATCTATACTTTTTTGACGTAGTTGGAATAAATATTAACAAGAATTGAGGACTATTAATTATG
>JBEKTV010000040.1:0-7749 GCA_049515675.1 Gammaproteobacteria bacterium
GAGAAATTCTAGAAGCCGAAGCCGGGCAGAGAATTGATAATTTCTTAATTAAAATCTTAAAAGGCGTGCCTAAGAGTCGGATTTATCGAGCAATTCAAAGTGGTGAAGTAAGAATTAATAAAAAGCGCGTTGATGCTAGCGATAGAATTAGGGTAGGCGACTTAGTGAGAATTCCTCCCATTCGTATAGCCATTCGTCCTGCTGTTACAGTCGAAGCACAATTATCGCAAGTGTTAAAAGACAGAATTATTTACGAAGATGACTCGCTTATAGTCTTGAATAAACCTTCAGGATTAGCGGTTCATGGTGGTAGTGGCTTAACTTTAGGTGTCATTGAAGCGCTGCGCCTCATGTATCCAAAAGCAAAATTGGAATTAGTCCATAGGCTAGATCGTGATACTTCAGGCTGTTTGATGATCGCTAAAAAACGCAGTCAATTACTTTTTTTGCATGAAGCTTTGCGCGAAGGCCGTGTGACTAAAAAATATATCACCTTACTGATTGGTCGCTGGCCAGCAAAACAAACTGTAGTTGATTTACCCTTAGATAAAAATATTTTAGTCTCTGGTGAGCGCATGGTAAAAGTGAATACAGAGGGTAAGCCTTCCAAAACAATATTTCACTTAATTAAGCATATTGGCAATTTGAGCTTAATGGAAGTCACACTGATGAGTGGGCGTACGCATCAAATTCGCGTACACGCAGCGTATAAAGGTCATCCTGTTGCGGGGGACGAAAAATATGGTGATAAAGCGGCTAATATGTTATTGCACAAACAAGGTTTAAAACGTTTATTTTTACATGCTTCAGAATTAGTGATTCCAAGCAAAGAGGGTAACACGATTACTGTACAAGCAGATTTAGATGACAAATTATCTGGATTTATTAAAAATGTCGAATCTTCCTTATAAGTTACTTATTTTTGATTGGGAAGGCACACTTGCCAATCCTCAAACCTTAGGGGCTACGCAATTATTCGATGATACTTTATCGGTATTAACGGATTTACATCAACAAGGCTATTTACTTGCTATCGCCACTGCAAAATCCAAAGCCGGCCTTGCCCAAGATTTAATCAAAACCGGCTTAGATAAAATTATCGATGCCACCTGCACTGCACAAGAATCAGAGCCTAAGCCTAATCCTGCTATGTTATTTATGATTTTGGATGAGTTGGCAATCACGCCACAAGATGCTTTAATGATAGGAGATACAATATTTGATTTGGCCATGGGCCAGGATGCAAATATGGATACTTTAGCAGTCACATCGGGTGTGCAAACTTGTGAAGAATTGCTAGAATACCAGCCTATCGATTGTATAGAAATTATTACAGAGTTACCTAATTGGCTACTTAATCTAAGGAAGAAATAATGCAAGATAACATACAACAAAATGCTTGGGAACGTGACGTTATAGAAAAGGCCTTGACTGCCGCGGTCACAGAACAACGTCGTGCAAGACGCTGGGGTATTTTCTTCAAGTTGTCTTTTTTAGCCTTATTTTTTTTGGTGATTTTTGCATCCTGTTCAGACCAAGTCACGCATAAACCTTTAGTGGCTCATACTGCGGTGATTAATATAGATGGGATGATCGATACTGAATTTAATAGCGCGAAATTAATTAACGAGGGCCTTCGTACTGCGTTTGAGGATAACCAAGCGCAAGGGATTATTTTAAAATTAAATAGCCCAGGCGGTAGTCCCGTGCAATCAAATGAGGTATTTGCGGAAATTAAACGTTTAAGAGAATTATATCCAAATAAAAAAGTCTACGCCGTCATTGAAGATGTGTGTGCATCCGGCTGTTATTATATTGCTGTAGGCGCAGATGATATCTATGCCAATCCTGCAAGTCTTGTGGGATCAATTGGGGTATTATTTGATGGCTTTGGTTTTGTCGATACTTTAAATAAATTAGGTGTGCAAAGACGTTTATTAACTGCAGGACAAAATAAAGGGTTTATGGACCCATTTTCACCCACCACACCAGAAATGAACAGTTTTGTGCAAAGTATGCTGGATGATATTCATCAGCAATTTATTACGGCGGTTGAACAAGGTCGTGGCGATCGCTTACATAAAAATGATGTGATTTTTAGTGGGCTTGCATGGACAGGTAATCAATCAAAAGAATTAGGATTAATTGATGGTTTTGGCAGCGCAGATTATGTGGCGCGTGAAATCATCGGTGCAAAAACACTTATAGATTATACCGCAACGCCCAATTGGTTTGAGCGCTTAAGCCAACATATGGGGGCAAGTATTGCCTATGCGATGCGCAATGAAATGTATAAACAACAAATGATGTAGTAAGGAATAATGAGTTGACACAAAAATCTTCCTGGGTTACGGGCTTTTCTCTATTTGCCATGTTTTTTGGTGCGGGTAATGTGATATTTCCATTATTGGTTGGGCAATATGCAGGCCAACATTATGTGCTTGCTATTTTAGGGGTGTTAGTCACCGCGGTTGTCGTGCCGATTTTATGTTTACTGAGTATGGTGATGTTTGATGCCAATATTCACGCCTTTTTTAATCGTATTGGTAAATGGCCGGGTTGGACTTTAATTTTAATCAGTTTGCTATTGCTCGGTCCTTTTTTTGCGCTGCCTCGCGTGATTACAGTTGCGCATGATGCATTGATTTATAAATCAATGGATATTTCCTTAACCTTATTTGCATTTATTTTTTGCGTGCTTACATTTATATTTACTGTAAAAAATACTGTATTTATAAAAGTCCTTGGTTACATATTAACGCCTTTATTATTAATTTTTTGCATTCTCTTGGTGATTTTCGGGATGGCTGCACCTGCACAAGTGCCCAATATTCAAACCAGCTCTGATAATCATTTTCTATATGGTCTAATTGAGGGTTATTTTACCCTAGATGCGGTTGCTGCGTTATTTTTTGCTGGGATTTTAATTAAAAGCGTTAAAAATATTTTAGGACATGATCACAAAGATCAGAAGCATGTATTTAAGGCGGTTTTAGGTGCAAGCTTTATTGGCGGTGCGCTACTTGCTATTGTTTATTCCGGTTTAGGTTATGTGGCAGCAAAACATGGACAATTTTTATATCAAGGCAATGTAGATGCTTCACAAATTTTAACAGCGTTATCATTCCATGTATTCCCAGGTGGTGATTATTTATCAGCAGGCTTAGTGTTTTTAGCTTGTTTAACCACAGCGCTTGCATTAGCTGCGTTATTTGCTGATCTCGTTCAAGATGAACTCAAAACGCGTCATATTAATATCCATTATTATTATGCCTTAGGCGGTACATTATTTATTGCCTTTATCATGAGTACTTTAGGGTTCACTGGCTTAATGAGTTGGATAGGTCCAGTCATTGTATTTTGTTATCCCTTATTTATTGTGTTGAGTGCCTGCAATTTAGCGTATAAATTATGGGGATTCAAATGGGTTAAAACACCCATGCTGATTACATTAGGGTTAATACTCGGTGGCTATGCTTTTTAAACAAATACTAAGAAAAACAAACAGCCAAATAACCCGTATTTAACTGTATAATATAAATGTTTGTTATACGTTTTTAAGCGTTTGCCCACTAATCTGATTTGATATACATATTTAAATATTTTATTCAAAAATCCTACATTATCCCCAGGCAGATTTTGTGATTGTGAAGCTGCCATTAAAGTATTGCAGAAAAAGTGATTTATCATGGTCGCGAATTTATTATTCATAGGTCTTTCAACATCGCAAAATAATATCACGCGGTCCATATCAGTTTTATTTTCAGCATAATGTAAATAAGTTTCATCAAACATTACGGCTTCACCATCACGCCAATGATATTTTTGGCCATCCACGCTGATGTAACAGTCTTCCGAATTAGGCGTAACAATACCTAAATGGTAACGTACTGAACCTGCATAAGGGTCACGATGAGTGACCAGTCGGCCTTGTTTGCCAAGTAGTGCAAACATAGCGCCTTTGATGCTTGGAATTGATTCTAAAAGCGCAACGGTTTTAGGACATAATTGTTTTGCCGAGGGCAGACTATCGCCATACCATTTTAAATAAAAACGCTTCCAACCGGTACGAAAGAATGAGTTAAAACCAATATCATCGTATTGGCTCGATGCTTTAATTTGGCTTTCACTTGTTAAAGCCAACACTTCTTCACGAATCACTTGCCAGTTGTCTTGCAACACTTTAAGCTCAGGAAATTGCGATTGATCTAAATAAGGTTGATGTGGCACTTTTGAAAAAGCATAAATAAACACATTAATCGGTGCCATAAAAGTGGAATGATCCAATAATTGTCTAAATAAAGGATAACGCGCTTGACCGCGATAGTGAATATACAAAGCCGATAAAATAAAAGTGTATAAAATAATAAATTTATAAGATGTTAATGTTGCTAACATAAGGAGACCTCATCATTGATTAAACTTATCGCCACAATTTTGGCATTATATTTTAGTGTTATGCCAATTACATTTGCCTGGAATGCAACCGGGCATCAACTTGTTGCCGAGATTGCTTACTTACAATTAGATGAAAATAAACGCAAGGCCGTTGACCGTATTTTAAATCATGATTTTGTTAAGGCAAGTATTTGGGCTGATACTGTGCGTGCACAAGGTAATGACAGTATGAATTCCTGGCATTATATTAATTTGCCCAACATAGGCCCGCAAAAAAATGTAGTCGATGCGATTCGTGAGTGTGAAAAAAATTTGCAGCAGCCTAATCATTTAAAAGGACTTATTCATTGGGTAGGAGATGTGCATCAACCGTTACATACCATAGGCCGCGATCGCGGTGGCAATTCATTTTATTTAGCAGCCAATCCTTATGGCAGAAATCTACATCAATTTTGGGATAACGGCGCAGGTGCATTACGTGAGGTAAAAAATTTAAAGCAAACGGCAATGAGTTGGTTAAAATTATATCCACCTTCTGCCGAACAGTTGAACGAGCAAGACCCCATGCAGTGGGCATGGGAGAGTTATGCGCTTGCAGTGAATCATGCTTATGTGGGCATAGCACCTAAAAGCCTGCCTAGTGAAAAATATACTGAACAGACACAAGAAATCACTAAGCAACAGATTGTGCTGGCGGGAATGCGCTTAGCAAACATTATTAATCAATCAAGTTTGAAATAAACAATCGTGCTTTCAACATTGTTTTGACGCCAGCCCCTGATTTAGTTATAGTGACCATACTTTTTACCTCAATCAAATGGAGAAACTCATGAAACAAATAGTCATGTTAGTTGCGTTGATAACCGGTATGGTGAGCAGTATTCAAGCCATGGAAATTACCGGCGCTGGGGCAAGTTTTCCAGCACCACTTTATGGAAAATGGGCAGAATCTTACCATAAAGCAACTGGGGTAAGGGTTAATTATCAATCTATTGGTTCCTCAGGTGGTGTCAACCAAATTAAAGCGAAAACAGTAGATTTTGGCGCTTCAGACACACCGCTGCTTGATGCGGATTTAGAGGCCGCTGGTTTAATTCAATTTCCAACCGTCATTGGTGGTGTTGTTCCTGTCATTAATGTTCCTGGTGTGAACCCAGGCGCTATGGTGTTAAATGGTCAAGTATTAGCCAATATTTATTTAGGCACCATTAAAAAATGGAATGATCCAGCAATTAAAGCCCTCAATCCTACTTTAACGCTGCCTGATCAAGCGATTACAGTCGTACGCCGCGCGGATGGTTCAGGTACAACTGCGATTTTTACTGAATATTTAACTAAAGTAAGTTCCGATTGGGCCAGCAAAATAGGGCAAGGTAATACAGTTAATTGGCCAATAGGCACAGGCGGCAAAGGTAATGAAGGTGTTTCAGCATTTGTGATGCGCCTACCCGGTGCAATTGGTTATGTTGAATATGCTTATGCAAAACATAGTGGTATGGCTTTTGTCCAATTAATCAATGCAAATGGTGAAACCGTTGCCCCCAACGTAGATAGTTTTAAAGCGGCGACCCAAAATATTGATTGGAGCAAAACATTTGCACAAAGTTTAACCAACTCCAGTGCAAAAGGCGCATGGCCCATTACTTCAACCACATTTATCTTAATGCAAAAGCAAATCAACGATAAAACCAAAGTCATTACTGCGTTTTTTGACTGGGCTTATAAAAATGGCGCAGCAGAAGCCCTGGCCTTAGATTATGTACCTATGCCAGATGAAGTGGTTGCTGCTGTGCAAAAAGCATGGGCAGAAAAATTAAATGCGTCCTAAAAAGCAAATCAATGAATTAGGCAATTGGGTTTTAGGCGGACTATCTATGTCCGCCGCTATTTTTACGCTGGTTGCTTTATGCGGTGTGATTATTATGCTAGGCATCCAAGCCTGGCCCAGTATTACTGAGTTTGGTTTTTCTTTTATTACCAATAGCGTGTGGGATCCCCCTAATAATGTGTTTGGTGCTTTTGTGCCCATTTATGGCACTTTAGTGACCTCGGCAATTGCGCTAGTGATTGCGATTCCTGTGAGTTTTGGGATTGCATTATTTTTAACTGAATTATCGCCGGCATGGTTAAGACGACCTTTGGGGACTGCCATTGAATTACTCGCAGCTATTCCCTCTATTGTTTATGGTATGTGGGGATTATTATTTTTCGCACCGATTTTTGCGCAATATGTGCAAACCCCATTAATGAATTGGACTGCGAATATTCCAGTGCTTAATGAATTATTTGCAGGTGCGCCCATTGGTATTGGTTTATTAACTGCAGGTATCATATTAGCGATTATGATTATTCCCTATATTGCATCGGTTATGCGCGATGTATTTGAAGTGGTGCCGCCATTATTGAAAGAATCGGCTTATGGTTTAGGCTGCACAACCTGGGAAGTCATTTGGAATGTAGTATTACCTTATACCAAAGCAGGGGTAATTGGTGGCATTATGTTAGGTTTAGGACGCGCCTTAGGTGAAACCATGGCGGTTACATTTGTTATTGGTAATAGCAATCTTTTACAAGGTTATTCGTTATTTTCTATGGGTAATAGTATCACTTCGGTATTAGCCAATGAATTTCCTGAAGCAAGCTTAAACGGCTTTCATCAATCCGCATTAATGGAGCTGGGTCTTATTTTATTTTTAATTACTTGTGTGGTGTTATCACTCTCTAAAGTCATGTTGATGCGCATTAAAAAAATGGGAGGCCATTAATGACTTTGCATCAACGCAGGAAAATGGTTAATAAAATCGCATTAGCTTTATCGTTATTTGCGATGGCATTTGGCTTAATTTGGTTATTTTGGATTTTAGAAACAACAGTAGTCAAAGGTTTTTCAGCATTATCATGGTCATTATTAACTGAATCTACACCTGCTGCGGGAACTGCAGGCGGCGGTTTATTTAATGCTTTAGTCGGATCTTTATTATTGGTATTTTTTGCCACTTTATTTGGCACGCCGATTGGACTATTAGCCGGTATTTATTTGGTAGAATACGGCCGTTTCACGCATTTATCAAAAGTCGTTGCCTTTGTAAACGATGTGTTGCTGGCAGGTCCATCAATTGTCATTGGTTTATTTGTATATGCCGTAATAGTTGTACCTACAGGCGGATATTCAGGTTGGGCTGGGGTTGTGGCTTTATTATTAATCCAAATTCCGATTGTCATTCGTACCACTGAAAATATGTTATTACTGGTCCCGCAAACCCTGCGTGAAGCCGCATTTGCTTTAGGGACGCCTAAATGGAAAATGATTCTAGCGATTACGGTTAAAGCCGCAAGGGCTGGGATTATCAC